>CAZMBD010000124.1:0-5269 GCA_964564325.1 uncultured Clostridiaceae bacterium | reverse complement strand
GTATGGCTATGCCTAAGCCTAATCTTTGTTTCATTCCCATGGAATAGCCTGATACCTTCCTATCTAATGCCTCCCTTAATTCTGTAAATTTATAGATTTCCTCCACTCTTTCCTTTCCAATTCCCCTTAAATTTGCTATTAATTCTATATTGTCTCTTCCTGTCATATCTTGATATAAGCCTGGACTTTCAATTAAGGCTGCTTGGGATTCTAGGGCCTTCTCCCTATCTTTAAATAAATCATAGCCATTAATAATTACCTCTCCACTATCTGGATAAATTAAATTACATATACATTTCATAGTGGTAGATTTTCCTGCTCCATTTGGTCCTATAAAGCCTACTATTTCATTGTGTTTTACATTTAGTGATACATTATTTAGTACCCTTTTCTTTCCATAGGTTTTGTTTAAATTATGAACTTCCAATACATATTGATTAGACATTTATATCCCTCCCCATTTTATTCCCTATATCAATCATAACAAAAAATTCTTTCAAAATTCTTTCATTTTGAAAGTTTCTTCAAAATAATTTGATTATTTGAAAATGTTTTAGATTTTTGTTATTATAAATTTAATGATAGGCGGTGATATTATGGTAAAAATATTTCTTGTAGAGGATGATATATTATTGCTAAATACCTTGAAATTTGATCTAGAATCAGAGGGATTTGAAATAATAACTGCGAATTCCTATGATAAGGGATTATATATTATAGAAAATAATGTTTTCGATTTAGCCATATTAGATATAAATTTACCTGATGGTGATGGATTTAAACTTTGCAAAGAAATTAAATCTTTTTCCAACACACCTGTCATATTTCTTACTGCAAGGGATTTAGAGGAAGATGAAATTATGGGATTTGATTTAGGTGCTGATGATTATATTACTAAGCCTTTTAGTTTAAAATTATTAAAAAAGCGAATTCATGCCATACTTAAAAGATCAGGAATATATAGTAGGCCTATTAATTATGAGGATGGATATTTAACCATAGATTTTAATAATTACAAAATTTATGTTATGGATAAGGAGTATAGCCTAACAACTACAGAATATAATCTTCTAAAAACTTTTGTAGAAAGTAAAGGCACTATACTTACAAGGGATTTTTTATTAGAAAAGCTTTGGGATGAAAACCTAAAATTTGTCAATGACAATGCTCTTTCAGTTCAGGTAAATAGATTGCGAACTAAAATAGAAAATGACGGAAATAAATATATTAAAACCATATATGGTGTAGGCTATCAGTGGATAGGAAAATAATTTTCATAATGGGGTGAGGTTTTGGGTTATTATTTAAAAATAATTGGGCTAATTTCTCTTATAGCTTTATTAGTATATTTATTTATAAAATCATATAAAAGTCAAAAGGAATTTGAGCACTTTGTAGAATTTCACAAAAATGCTACGGAAACCATTAGCCTTGGTATGAAAAATGGAGATTATCCATTTTTTAAAGATGACAGACTCAATACTTTGGAAAATAATATAAAGACCCTTGAAAAATATATTAATAATGAAAAATCTCAAATAGTTGAGGATAAACACAATTTACAAACAATTATTTCTGATATATCCCATCAGGTGAAAACCCCCATAGCAAATATAAAAATGATTAATGAAATACTTTTGACTAGGAATTTAGATGAAAAACAGTCTAATGAATTTATTAAATCCATGGATAAGGAAATTGACAAATTAGATTTTCTTATGCAGTCTATGATTACTATTTCCCTTTTAGAGACGGGAATTATGAAATTTAATAATAGAGTCTTGCCTATTTATAATACAATTTTATCTTCATTAAATTCTGCCATGTCTTTAATAAATGAAAAGCATATAGATGTTCAGGTTATATGTAATGAAAATATATTGGTAAAACATGATCCTAAATGGACTGCTGAGGCAATTTATAATGTAATAAATAATGCAGCTAAATTTTCTCCAATAGAAGGAATTATAGTTATTGAGGTCATACAAGGGCAATTCTATACATCTATATCTATTAAAGACAGTGGCACTGGAATTCCCAATGCCAGTTTAAAAAATATATTTAATAAATTTTATAGTAAAGATAATGAAGATGGCAGTGGCATTGGGCTTCATTTAACAGAGCGAATTATTAAGGGACAAAATGGGTATATAAATGTGAATTCTAAAGTCAATCATGGAACGGAGTTTGTAATTAATTTGCCTAATGATTAGTAAGGCTTTTTATAAAGGCCATGGTATATACCATAGCCTTTATATATATACTACTTTTATTCCAGTATTAATTATTTCTCTTGCTTAAATTTTTGTTATCATAAAAATAGAGCCCTCTGGCTCCATTTACTTTTCAAATTATCTCTATCATTCTATATTAATTTCTCTATATACAATCCCTTCAAGATCTTTTATAGTAAAAATATTATCTTCTAATACGCCATAACTATGGGGACTATTTTCTTTTGGAAAAGTGATACTTCCTGGATTAATTACATATATATTCCCTGTTTTTTCAGCTTTAGGTATATGGGTATGACCATATATAAATACATCTCCATCCATTAGTTTAGGTAAATTATTTTCATTATATATATGGCCATGGGTTAAAAATAATCTTTTGTTATTATATAAAATTGTAGAATAGTCTGCCATTATAGGAAAATCTAATACCATTTGGTCTACTTCACTATCACAATTTCCCCTTATAGCTATTATTCTATCAGCATAACTATTGATTATTTCTATTACTTTTTTTGGATTATATTCTTTAGGTAGAGGATTTCTCGCTCCATGATATAGAATATCTCCTAATATTATTATATAATCAGCTTTTTCTTCCTTAAATTTATCTAATGCTTTATTTAAATAATAAACTGAGCCATGAATGTCTGATATAAAAAAAAGTTTCATACTTTTCTCCTTTTTTTAAATAAGTTCACTTTTATAAGCCTGACCTTAAAAAGTAAACTTATTTCCTATTACACTATATGTTCTAATTATATTTGTTGTATTTTCATATGTCAATAGTAAAATCCCCTTAACTTGATACTGCCCTACTTTAAGGGATATAATAATATTAGAACTAAAATAAAGAAATAAGGAGGATATAAATTGATTGTTGGTCTAGATATGGGTGGAACCCATGTAGATGCAGTTATTATAGAGAATGGTAAAATTATAAATACAGTAAAAAAACCTACTGATAGAAATAATCTATTTGAATCTATTCAAAATACTTTAGAAGAACTACTAATAGGATATGATAAATCTAAAATTAAAAGAATCAACTTAAGTACTACTGTATCCACCAATGCTATTGTAGAAAATACTACTTCTCCTGTAGGAATGATTATTCAATCTGGTCCAGGACTTCCCCATGATTTCTTAGCTTGTGGAGATGAAAATGTGTTTATTTCTGGATATGTAGACCATAGGGGAACAGTAGTAGAAAATTTTAATACTGAAGAAATTGAAGATGCTATTAAACTATTTAAAGAAAAAGATATTAATTCCTATGCTGTGATTAGCAAGTTTTCTACTAGGAATCCCAGTCATGAATTAGAGATAAAAAAAATCATTGAAGGTAATGGACATGTAACTATGGGACATACTATGTCGGGGAAATTAAATTTTCCTAGGCGAGTTTTTACTTCTTATTTAAACTCTGCTGTATATAATACTTTTAACGATTTTGCAGATAGTGTTAAAAAGTATATGGAAATAGAAAATATAAATGCACCAGTTTTTGTACTTAAAGCTGATGGGGGAACTATGAGTCTGGAGGCTGCTGAAGAAAAGCCAGTAGAAACTATACTTTCAGGCCCAGCTGCCAGCTTTATGGGGATTAATGCTATGCTAGGTACTAATGAAGATGCTATACTTTTAGATATAGGAGGTACAACTACAGATATATTTTTCCTAGCTGATGGAGTACCACTATTTGAGCCATTGGGAATACAAATTGGAGAGTATAAAACTTTAGTAAGGGCTATTTATTCTGTGTCAATAGGTTTAGGGGGAGATAGTAGCATTCATATTGTAGATGAGAAAATTAAAATTGGTCCCCAGAGAGAAGGTCGTCCTTATGCCTATGGTGGTCCAGTAGCTACTCCTACTGATGCTATGATTACTCTAGGATTAATAGATTCTCAAAACCATGAGATAAAAACCAGAGCCTATGCCTCAATGGAAAACTTAGGAAAACAATTAAATTTATCTGCAGAAAATATGGCAAAGTTAATTTTAGATACTATGGGTAATATTATTAAAGATAAGGTAAATGAATTATTGTATAGAATAAATTCTCAACCTGTATATACTATTGAAGAACTATTATATGGAAAGAAAATTGAGCCAAAATTAATAAATATAATTGGTGGTCCTACTAAAGCATTGTCACCAATACTAGAAGAAAAATTTAAACTATCCTGTTATTATCCAGAAAACTATGAAGTAGCCAATGCAGTAGGAGCTGCACTTGCTAAAACTACCACTGAAATAAATATGATTGTAGATACAGCTAAAGGAATACTTTCTGTACCTGAACTTGAAATATATGAAAGTATAAATAAAAATTATACATTAGATAAAGCTAGAAATAGAGCTTTAGCTTTAGTTAAGGAATCTGCTTTATCTCTAGGTGCAAATGAAGATGAAATCGAAGCAGAAATAGTAGAAGAAAGTAGTTTCAATATGGTAAGGGGATTTTTCACCAGTGGTCAAAATATACGAATTAAAGCACAGGTAAAACCAGGACTTATTTACAAGATGGGAGGCGATATAATTGATTAAGGCAAAAAACAAATTAGGTTTGGTATTCTTCCCTGCTTATGATTGGGCTATTAGTAAGACACATCCTGAAAGAGAAGAAAGATTATTGTATACAGGAGATCAAATCTTCGAAGAAGGAATTGAAGATATTGAAGGCATAAAATTTTACAATCCAATTGTGGCGGAAGAAAAAGATATTCAAAGAGTTCACTTTGCTGTACCTGATGTGAAATCTAGAGTTACGGAATCCCATTTAATTTCAGTAGGAGGTGCTATTAAAGCCTTTCAAGGAATAATAGATAAGGATGTAGACAAAGCCTTTGCTCTTGTTCGTCCACCAGGTCATCATGCTCATAGAGTGGTTTATGGGGATAGGGGATTTTGTATAGTCAATATAGAGGCTGTAATGCTAGAGAGAATTAGACAAGAATATGGTCATATGAGAGTAGCCATAGTAGATACAGATTGTCATCATGGAGATGGCACTCAGGATATATATTGGA
>CAZMBD010000123.1:0-5425 GCA_964564325.1 uncultured Clostridiaceae bacterium | reverse complement strand
CTTTTTAAAAACTGTATCATTATCTCCTGCGGCAATGAGGTTTGTTAATGGTTTGAAAAGTGAATGAAGAATAAATTAGTTCTAAATTAGCAACTAAAAAAATTCAAGAATATTAAGGAGAATGACATATATGAAAAATACAGTATTAATTACAGGTTCTTCTAGGGGAATTGGCAGGGCTACAGCGAAAAAATATGCTTCAGAAGGATATAATATTATTATTAATTATAATGAAAGTAAAGAAGAAGCTCTTTCTTTACTAGAAGAATTAATTTCATCTGGAACCAATGCTATTGCAATTAAGGCGGATGTTTCCAATAGGGAACAGGTTGAAAAAATGTTTGAAGAAGCATATGAGAAATTTGGAAGGATTGATGTACTTGTCAATAATGCAGGAATAGCTGATATGACTTTGTTTACGGATATTACGGAAAAACAATGGAAAAGGATTTTTGATGTAAATGTTAATGGAATGTTTAATTGTTGTCAATGCGTGCTACCAAAGATGATAAGTGAAAAACAAGGAAGGATTATCAATATTTCATCTATTTGGGGGCTTGTAGGAGCTTCTTGCGAAACTCATTATTCTGCAACAAAGGGAGCTATTATAAGCTTTACTAAGGCTTTAGCAAAGGAATTAGGCCCTTCAAATATATTAGTCAATGCTATTGCACCTGGTGCAGTAGATACGGATATGATTGCAGGTGTAAGTGAAGAAATACGTGAAAAAATTAAATATGAAACTCCCCTTGAAGTAATAGCAAAACCAGAGGAGATTGCGAATGTAGTGTATTTTTTATCTACAGAAGGAGCTAAATTAATAACAGGCCAAGTAATAAATCCTAGTGGTGGTTTTGTAATTGTATAGTTGAAATAAGGATATGTTTTTAATATATCCTTATTTTTTGTTTAATAAAAATCAGAAAATATCTATTATAATTTCAAACTATTTAATTTTTGAAAAATCTGTTATAATAGTCCCATGTGTATTGTTTAACTAGGAGTGGATGATAATGAAAGTAATGATTGTTGGTGCTGGAAAACTGGGTTATAAACTAGCAGAACTAATGAATAATGAAGATATTGAAGTAACTCTAATAGACACAAATCTTGAAACTTTAGAGAGAATAAATGATCACTTAGATGTACTAACTGTAGCTGCTAATGGTATACAAATAGGAGCTTTAAAAGATTTAGACATTCAAACTTATGATTTTCTTGTAGCAGCAACAAATAGTGATGAAACAAATACTTTAATATGTTCTTTAGCAAAAAAATTGAAATGTAAAAAAACCATAGCTCGAATTAGAAATCCAGAGTTTACTGAGCAGTTGGATTTTGTAAAAAACGAAATGGGAATTGATCATATTATAAATCCTGATTTAACAACTGCTATTGAAATAGAAAGATACTTATTAAAAAGTTACAATTTTTATTCCGATGATTTTGCCAAGGGAAAAGTTTCCATGGTTGATTTCCATATAGGAAATATAGATGCTTTAGTGGGAAAAAGAATAATGGATTTAGAGTGTTTGGAAGGATTACTTATTACAGCTATATCTAGAGATGGAGGGTTAATCATTCCTAATGGCTCAACTAAATTATTGGAAGATGATGTAATCCATGTTATAGGGAAAGGTAAAAATATCAATATATTAGGTGAAAAACTTAAAGCTAATATGGATAAGAAACGTACCAAAAAAGCTATGATTTTAGGTGGAGGTAAGATTGGTTATTATCTTGCCCAAAGATTGGAGTCATCCAATGTAGCTGTCACCATAGTAGAAAAGGATAAAGATAGATGTGAATATTTATCTGAAAAACTTAATCATGCTTTAATTATTCATGGTGATGGAACAGATGTAAATCTTCTAGAAGAAGAAAATTTAGCTCATCAAGATGCTTTTATTGGTGTCACAGATTATGATGAACAAAATCTTTTAATGGCTTTGGTAGCTAAGCAATTAGGAGTTAATAAAACCATTGCGAAGATAAGTAGACCAAATTATATTAATATAATTGATAAATTAGATATTGATGTTGCACTAAATCCAATAAATATTACGGCTAGTGATATTTTAAGATTTATAAGAGGAGGAAAAGTTGTATCTGTATCCTTACTTTTAGGGGGCCAGGGTGAAGTTACAGAGATTATCGCTTCTGAAGATTTACCAATCGTTGGGAAACCAATATCTAAATTAGGATTGCCAGAAGGCATTATAATTGGAGCAATTGTCCATAAAGAGGAAGTTATTATTCCAAATGGTAATACTATTATTTATCCTAAGGACAGAATTGTGGTATTTTCTTTGGCATCAGATATGTCATCTTTTAAGAAGATGATTAAGCCAGTTAAGGAGGGGATTTTTAGTGAATTATGGAGCAGTCATTAAAGTATTAGGAAATTTACTTATGGTAGAAGCAGGACTTATGATCCCTTCACTTTTAGTGGCTTTAAAATATAATCAATATGATAAAAGAGCTTTTTTAATTAGCATATTAATAACGGGCATTACTGGACTTGTTATGAGTAAGAGTTTTAAATATAAAAAAGATATAAAGGCAAAGGAAGGATTATCCATAGTAGCATTTGGGTGGATTTTAGCTTCTTTTTTTGGTTCATTGCCTTTTGTTATATCTGGAAGTATTCCTTCTTGGGTAGATGCTTTTTTTGAAACTGTATCAGGTTTTACTACTACAGGAGCTACTGTTGTGGACAATGTAGAAGCTCTTCCTATGGGTATATTATTTTGGAGATCTTTTACCCATTGGATTGGTGGAATGGGTATATTGGTATTTACTATTGCCATTTTGCCTACATTAGGCGTAGGAGGTTTTCAAATATTTAAAGTTGAAAGTCCTGGACCTAGGCCAGATAGGATTGTGCCTAGAGTTCGAGATACAGCTAAGATTTTATATATAACATATATAATAATGACTACTTTAGAGATTATATTATTATTATTTGGTGGTATGAGCTTATTTGATTCTTTAGTCCATACTTTTGGAACAGTAGGTACTGGTGGATTTTCTATTAAAAATGCAAGTATAGGAGCTTATAATAGTACCTATATATATTTGGTTATAGGAATATTTATGGCATTGTCTGGAGTAAATTTTTCCTTATATTATTTATTATTTAAAGGAAAGTGGAAAGAGGTTATAAAAGATGGAGAATTAAAATTATACTTTGGAATAATATTTACTGCAGTTATTTTAATTGCACTTAATATAAACAAAAATATATATCATAATATAGGGCTAGCTTTAAGAGATGCTTTTTTTCAAGTAAGTTCAATTATAACTACCACAGGATACGCTACAGTAGATTTTAATAAATGGCCTACTTTTAGTAAAATAATATTATTTTTGTTGATGTTTGTTGGTGGTTGTGCAGGTTCAACAGGAGGAGGAATTACTAGTATAAGGATATTGGTGCTTTTAAAATTGATAAAAAGAGAGATATCCAAAATATTTCATCCAAGGGCAGTTATTCCAATAAAGATTGGGGATAAAATAGTTCCAAATGATACAGTTATAAGTATAACTAGTTTTTTTGTCTTATATATTACTATATTTGTTCTAGGAACTATAGTCATTTCTCTAGAAGGAATTGATTTTGAATCTTCAGCAGGTGCAGTAGCTGCTACTCTTGGAAATATTGGACCAGGACTTGGACTTGTGGGACCAGCAAGAACCTATAGCCAATTTAGTTGTTTAGGTAAATTATTATTATCTTTATTCATGCTATTAGGTAGACTTGAACTATTTACTATAATTGCATTATTTGCACCTAGTACATGGAAGAAGGAAATACTATCTAAAAATATTTAATTTCTAGATAGTATAGAAAAATGTATCTATATTTTTATTGCAAAAAAATTTATTATAATTTAAAAATTAGATAAATGTATATTTGAATCTAAGCTAGTAGAGATAGTTTCTACTAGCTTAGAACAAACTTTAGCTTATTTTACATAATTATCAAAATAACCTTGTATATATACAATAGGCGTACCCTTATCCCCACTTCCTGAAGTTAAATCGGAAAGGGAACCTATAAGATCAGTAAGTTTTCTAGGAGTGGTACCTAGTGTTTCTGTAGTATTTGTAATGGGCCCTTTATTTTCAAGGTATTTAGAAATAGCTTTTTTAAGTTCTTCTCCTTTTAAATCATGAAAATTATTATCAGCAAGATATTTTAATTTAATTTCATTTGGTGTACCTTCAAGTCCTTTGGTATAAGCTGGAGATACTATAGGATCAGCTAGTTCCCAAATTTTGCCTACAGGATCTTTAAAGGCACCATCGCCATATATCATAACTTCAACAGTTTTCCCTGTTTTTTCTTTAAGTGTAGATTGGATTTCATCAACAATAGATTGACAATCTCGTGGGAAAAGTTTTACTTTTTCTTCTGCGGCTATGTTAGAACCTAAAAGACCATAAAATTCATTGTAACCACTGCCATCAATAGATGTAGTTAAGATGTCATCAAGTCCATAAATTTTTTCTCCACCATTTGCTTTTAATATTTTCTTTGTTCTAAATCTAGAATGAATATTACATACAAGAACATTTTTTGTATATTCTAATATAGTTTTAGGATTATTTGAAAATATTATTTGGCATTGAGTTCCATATTTTTCGATTATTGTTTTATAAAAATCAATATAGTCAACATTAGTAAAAGGATGATTTTTATATCCAAATAGTTTTCTAAACTCATCTTCTGTTAAAATATCTGTCCAAGGATTAATACCTTTTTCATCTAGTTCATCTAAGCTTACTAGTGGATTGCCTACTTCATCTGAAGGGTATTGAAGCATTAGTATAATTTTTTTAGTTCCCTTTGCAATACCATGAAGACAGGTAGCAAAACGATTACGACTTAGAATAGGAAATATTACTCCAATGGTATCTTCTCCAAATTTTGAAACTATGTCTTTTGAAATATCATCAATACTTGCATAGTTTCCCTGAGTTCTAGCAACCACAGATTCGGTTATAGAGATGATGTCTTTGTCATTAATGGTAAATTCGTCTATTTCTGAAGCTTTTAGCACAGTATCTACGACTATTTCTACAATATCATCTCCTTCCTTCATAATGGGAGCACGAAGACCTTTAGCAACAGTTCCAACTATTCTTTCCATCCCAATCTCTCCTTTAAATTTATTTTAAGAAGAATAAAAAACCTCTCACTTGTAATATACGCTATTTTATGATATAAGTAAAATAAATATATATGATATTAGATATAAGGAGTACTTATATCTATGCCAAATCAGATCTATATAAAATCTTTATACATAAAACAGTCAGGTGTTAGTTAAGTAATTATGCAGCTTGAAAGTGAGCTAGATGTCTCTTTGTCAATTTTCATGTTATGATAGATATATAAATCTAATTATAGTATTATATA
>CAZMBD010000122.1:0-5485 GCA_964564325.1 uncultured Clostridiaceae bacterium | reverse complement strand
ACAAATTTTACTGCTGTTCCATAGGCTATTACTTCTGCTGCACCTTGCATAACTGCAGCTGAGGCATAACGAATATTTACTACTGCATCTGCTCCTAATTCTTCAGCTTCTTCCACCATTCTTTTTGTAGCAAGAGCTCTAGCTTCATTCATCATTTCATTATAGCCCTTTAGCTCTCCTCCTACTAGATGTTTAAAACTTTGGCTTATATCCTTACCCAAATGTTTAGTTTGAATTGTGCTACCTTTAACTATCCCAAGCATTTCTAATTCTTTACCAGAAATATAATCAGTATTTACTAAGATCATCTTCCTCACCACTCCTTATCTCTTTTATTCTTTCAATTAACACAAATATACTAACACCTATAAAAGCTAGTGGAATTATTATTCCTAATACTTTTACCCCTAATAAATCTGGAATATTTATAATACCTAAAATCCAAAATATAAAATATAATATTAGTAAGCATGTGATTATTATAGGTGCTATGATTTTTTTTGTTTTCATATGGCTCCTCTCCTTTTCTTAATTATAGGAGTTTCCTCAAATTTATTATACCATTACCAGTATATGTTTTACTAGATGAAATAAACATAAAATTTTATTTTTAAAATCATTGTTTTTAAATTCAAAATATGTTAGAATTAATCAACTTTTGTTAAATAAGAAAGGTGTGGTGTTAGGGTTGGAAAAGAAGCTTACATTATATGGGTTTAATAATCTAACAAAGACCCTCAGTTTTAATATTTATGATGTTTGCTATGCTAAAAGTGAGAGGGAGCAAAAAGCTTATATCGAATATATTGATGAACAATATAATTCTGAAAGACTAACAAATATTTTATGTAATGTAACAGAAATAATTGGAGCCCATGTTCTTAATATTGCTAAACAAGATTATGAACCTCAGGGGGCTTCTGTTACTATTCTAATTACTGAAGAAGTCTTACCTGTTCATCTAATCGATAAATCTTGTAATATTGGGGATATTATCTCTAAAAGGGATTCTGTTGTAGGACATTTGGATAAAAGTCATGTGACGGTACACACCTATCCTGAGTACCATCCAGATAATACGATATCGACTTTTAGAGTTGATATTGATGTATCCACTTGTGGCACTATTTCTCCCCTTAATGCTCTAAATTATTTAATAGGAAGCTTTGATTCAGATATTATTACAATTGACTATAGAGTTCGTGGATTTACTAGAGATGTAGAGGGTAAAAAATATTTTATAGACCACGATATCACTTCAATTCAAGACTATATAGATAAAGATACTTTAGAAAAATATGACTCAATTGATGTAAATGTTTATCAATCCAATATCTTTCATACAAAAATGCTAATTAAAGAGATCGAACTTCAAAACTATCTATTCAATAAAGATGTATATGAATTACCACCAAAACAAAGACTTGAAATTACCAATAGCCTTCGTAGAGAAATGATTGAAATATATAGTGGTATGAACATATATTAGTTATGAGGTGTTAGTATGGATAAAATTTTGCAAGAAAAGGCACCTATATATGAAGCTCTTAAAAAATATAAATCTAATAGGGTGGTTAGATTTGATGTACCTGGACATAAAGGTGGAAGAGGCAATAAAGAATTAACAGAATTTCTAGGTCAAAATTGTCTTACAGTTGATGTAAACTCTATGAAACCTTTAGATAATCTTAGCCACCCTACCTCAGTTATTAGTGAAGCAGAAAAAATTGCTTCTAATGCCTTTGGAGCAGAAAATACTTTTTTTATCGTCAATGGAACCACTGCTGCTGTTCAAACTATGATTATGTCTACCTGCAAAACAGGAGACAAAATTATAATGCCTAGAAATATTCATAGAAGTGCGATTAATGCATTAGTAATTTGTGGAGCAATTCCTGTATATATTAATCCTGGAATTGATAAGAAACTAGGCATTTCTCTTGGAATGTCGGTTTCTGATGTAGAAGAAGCTATTTTAAAGAATAAAGATGCTAAAGCTATCCTAGTAAATAATCCAACTTATTATGGTGTTTGTTCCAATCTTAAAAAGATTGTTGAAATAGCTCATGAAAACAATATGCTAGTTTTAGTTGATGAAGCTCATGGAACTCATTTTTATTTTGGTGATGATATGCCTATATCTGCAATGGAAGCCAATGCAGATATGGCTGCTGTTAGTATGCATAAAACTGGCGGTTCTTTAACACAAAGTTCATTTTTGCTATGTGGAAAAAATGTAAACTCTGATTATGTAAGACAAATTATAAATTTAACTCAAACCACCAGTGCTTCTTATTTATTATTAACTTCCCTTGACTTGGCAAGAAAAAACTTAAGCCTTAATGGCAAAGAAATATTTAAACGAACTATGGATTTAGCCAAATATGCAAGGGAAGAAATAAACAATATAAATGGCTATTATGCTTTTTCAAAAGAACTTATAGATGGAAACTATTTATTTGATTTTGATGAAACAAAATTATCTATTCACACAATAGATATAGGTTTAGCAGGTATTGAGGTTTACGATATATTGAGAGATGAATATGGTATTCAAATTGAATTTGGAGATCTTGGCAATATACTTGCTATTATATCTGCTGGAGATAGGATATTAGAAATTGAAAGGCTAATATCAGCATTATCTGAAATTAAAAGACTTTATTCAAAAGACAAAACTGGAATGCTTGAATCTGAATATATAAATCCAGAAATTATTTTACCACCTCAAAAAGCTTTTTATAGTAATAAAGAATCTATATCCATATACAATAGTTTAGGCAAAATTTCAGCAGAATTTATTATGGCTTATCCCCCAGGTATTCCAATTTTAGCTCCAGGGGAGAGAATTACAAAGGGTGTATTAGATTATGTATATTATGCAAAAGAAAAAGGTTCTCTATTAACAGGAACCCAAGATATGAAAATAGAAAATATTTATGTAGTGGAGGGATATTAATGGAATTTTGGTATACTGAAGAACATACAAATAATGTTCGATTTTCAATAAAGGTAAATAAATTATTATATAGTGAAGAAAGTGAATTTCAAAGAATAGATGTTTTCGATTCAAAAGAATTTGGAAGATTTTTAACCTTAGATGGTCTTATGATGCTTACAGAAAAAGATGAGTTTATATATCATGATATGATAGTCCATATTCCAATGGCTACTAATCCAAATATAAAAAAGGTTTTAGTTATAGGTGGTGGAGATGGAGGAACTATTCGAGAACTAACACGATATGAAACTATTGAAAAGATTGACATGGTTGAAATAGACAAGCAAGTAGTTGACGCTTGCAAAAAACATCTTCTACAAACTGCTAGTAAACTAGATGATTTAAGAGTACATTTGTTTTTTGAAGATGGGTTAAAATTTGTTCGTAGTAAAAAAGATGAATATGATTTAATTATAGTAGATTCTACAGATCCTTTTGGTCCTGGTGAAGGACTATTTACAAAAGAGTTTTATGGAAATTGCTATAAGGCTTTGAAAAAAGATGGTATATTAGTAAATCAACACGAAAATCCTTATTATACTGATTATGCAAATTCAATGATAAGAGCTCATAAAAGGATAAAGGAGACTTTCCCTATATGTAAAGTCTATCAAGCTCATATTCCTACTTATCCATCTGGACATTGGTTATTTGGATTTGCATCTAAAACCTTTGACCCTATTGAGGATTTAGATGGAGATAGATGGAATAACTTAGGTCTAAAAACCAAGTACTATAATACAGAATTGCACAAAGGAGCTTTTGCTATCCCTAATTATGTTAAGGAGCTATTAGAAAGTGAAAATGAATAAAAATATCCATACCTTTATTGGCTGTGATAATGAATATGAAGAAAGCAAAATAGTTTTATTTGGCGCACCTTTTGATGGCACTACATCCTACAGACCAGGAACTAGATTTGCTAGTTCCCATATGAGAAATGAAAGTTATGGGATAGAGACCTATAGCCCTTATCTTGATTTGGATTTAATGGATATTAAAATATTTGATGGAGGAGATTTAGAATTACCCTTTGGTGATACTGAAAAAGTTCTTCAGATAATTGAAAACTATACAGAAAAAATAATAAAAGATGATAAAATCCCCTTTATGATAGGTGGAGAACATTTAGTAACATTGGGAACAGTAAAAGCTATTGCAAAACATTATCCAGAACTTCACATAATTCATTTTGATGCCCATGCAGATTTGAGAAACGAATATATGAATGTTAAACTTTCTCATGCAACAGTTATGAGAAGATGTTGGGAAATTGTTGGAGATAATAGAATATTTCAGTTTGGAATAAGAAGTGGAGACAAAGAAGAATTTATTTGGGGAAAAAATCATGTTTATACTAATAAATTTAATTTATCGGGAGTTGAAACATTAGAGAGAAAGTTGATAGACAAGCCTGTTTATTTGACCATAGACTTAGATGTGCTAGATCCATCTGAGTTTCCAGCAACAGGAACCCCAGAAGCTGGGGGGGTCTCATTTAAGGAATTATTAGCTGCAATATATAGTCTATCTAAATTCAATATAATTGGAGTAGATATGGTAGAATTATCCCCACCTTATGATACTAGTGGCATTTCTACCACACTTGCTTGCAAGCTACTTCGGGAATTACTATTACAAATTTAAAAACAACTTCACTTTTTGGGGTTTGACCCCAAAAAGTGAAGTTGTTTTATTCTAAATTAAATAGTCTATAACTTGGATTTCATCATCATTATAAATTGTTATTACTGGTCCTCTTATAAATATAGTTTTATCACTATTACTGTCATGTAAATTTACACAATGCTCGTGTAGAATTTTGTTCCCATATTTGTACATATTCATAGGGTCATAGCCTATAATTTTATAAATTCCTGGATGACTTTTTCTTTTTTCATTGTGGAACTCTTCAAATTTCATATATATATCATTATGATAGATATTTAATTTTTCCTTTAAATCCAAATCAATTGGAATATCTCCTACTTCCTTTCTTTCCTTTATTATACTCATTAAATCTTCCATAATTGTTTTATCATTATTTTCAATTTCCTGGGATACTTTAATATTTAGTGAATCAATTAAAATAAGTAAAAGTGTTCCATAAAAATAACTATATCTTCTCGTATCAAAAATCATTTTATTGTCTATAATTATTTCCATATATTTATAGATACGTTTTTTATATTCTTCTTTGTCAATATTTTTCAAGGCCTTTGTTCCTACATATTCTGCAGCACCTTCTACAGTTTCAATGGCGAATTCATATTCAGTAGAATCCTTATATAGTTCTCTCCTGTTTTCTCTAAGGGTAATGATTTTTTCTAAATTAGAAAGCTTTGATTTCATATCATCTTTTTGAATAGCATTAACAAGTAAGATCCCTTCTTGTTTTTTCATTTGATAATATTCAATATCAAATGGCTTGTTCAGCCCTTTTAAGTCATTTGGAAATCTAGATTCATTGTTTTCAAATTGAAA
>CAZMBD010000121.1:0-5545 GCA_964564325.1 uncultured Clostridiaceae bacterium | reverse complement strand
GAGGGAGGTTCCTTTGAGAATCTTCCCAATACTCTTTCTGTAAGGGAACAGGTAGAAAAAAACAAGGCTTATATTAGTGAAAGATATAAGGCTAAGAAGTTTATTTCTTATTTTCAATCTTTTACCAATACTTATTTACCATTAGAGGATTTTAAAAAGAATGTGGAAGAATCTATAGTTGAAGATGTAGTAGGTGTATCCATATCTACTAGGCCAGATTGTATAGGGGATGAATATTTAGAATATCTTTCTTATATAAAAGATAAATATGATTTGGAGATTACAGTTGAGTTAGGGTTACAAACAGTAAATTATCATACGCTAAAAAAGATAAATAGAGGTCATACTTTAGCTGAATTTATAGATGGGGTTTTAAGATGTAAAAGATATGGTATAAGAACTTGTGCCCATTTAATTTTAAATTTACCTTGGGACAATATGGATGATGTAATAGAAAATGCAAAAGTATTATCTGCATTAAAGGTAGATGAGGTAAAGCTCCACGCATTATATATAGTAGATGGAACAGTATTAGGAGAAATGTACAAAAGAGGAGAAATAGATTTAATATCTAAAGAGGAATATCAAGAAAGAGTAATTACATTTTTAGAATACTTAGATAGAGATATAGTAGTTCAAAGAATAATAGGACGTGCCCCGGAAGAGAATTCTCTATTTGTAAATTGGAATGAATCTTGGTGGAAAATAAGAGATGAAATAGTAATGGAAATGGAAAAAAGAAACACCAGACAAGGAATAAATAAATTGAAAAAATATGTAGAATAATGTATTATTAAAGTTAATAGATAAATGGAGGTTGGTTATTATGGTTAATTTTATATTAGGGCCTAAAGGCAGTGGAAAAACTAAATGGTTAATAGATAAGGCTAATGAAGATATTAAGGATGGTAATGAGAATATTGTTTTTGTAGATGTGGATGACAATCATATATTTAGTCTTAATTATTCAGTAAGACTTATTAATGCCATGGAATTCAATATCAGAAATATTGAATCTCTCTATGGCTTTTTGTGTGGAATAATTGGGAAAGATTATGATGTGGAGAAAATATATGTAGATAGCATATATAAAGTAATATCATTAGAAACTGAAGATTTAGAAAGGCTATCAAAAGATTTGAACTTAATATCTGAAAAATTTGGTACAGAATTTTTTATAAATGTGGAACAATCTTTGGAAGAAATGCCTGAAGAATTAAGAGTAAATTGTATAGAATTAGAAAAAAACTAGGCAGGAGAACCCTGCTTAGTTTTTTATCATTTATTGCTATCATTTGGTCTAAAGGTTGCACAGTCAGTTTCTTCTGAATTAGAGGCATTTCGTGGTTGAATCTCAATTTTATTTGCTCCACACATATCCCCTAATAAATGGTAATGACAAGTGTTTACAATACATTTTACACCATCTAAAGGTTCTGAATTGTTATGAGTCATAAAAAATCTCCTTTCAGATTTTTAGTCTTTTATTTATTTTAACTTTTTTTAAAAAAATTATTCAATGGATTTTTTAACAGTAATATAAATGATATAATATATGAAAATAACTAAAGGAGAATTGTATGATAAAAAGAGAAAGGTTAGATAAGATTTTATCCAATATGGGTTATGGTAGCAGAAAAGATGTAAAGAAGATAATTAAATCAGGTAGAGTTAAAGTAAATGGAGAAATTTTCAAAAAAAATGATGTTAAAATTAATCCTTATGAAGATATTATTATTATAGATGGAATAGAATTAGAATATAGGGAGTATATATATTTAATGATGAATAAGCCACAGGATGTGGTTTCATCTACAGATGATCCAGCAAATAGAACAGTCTTAGATTTAATAGATGAAAAATATTTAATATTTAATCCTTTCCCTGCAGGCAGATTAGATAAGGATACTGAAGGATTAATATTATTAACAAATGATGGGAAATTAGCTCATAGAATTTTATCTCCAAAAAATGAAATAGGAAAAACTTATTATGTGGAAGTAGACGGTTTTGTAGATGAATCTCATATTAATAGATTTAAAGAAGGTATAGTATTGGATGATGGCTACAAAACCATGCCTGCAGACTTAGAAATATTAGAAAGTGATGTCTTTTCAAAAATAAAACTTACTATTAAGGAGGGAAAATATCATCAGGTAAAGAGGATGTTTAAAGCTTTAAATATGGAAGTAGTATATCTAAAAAGATTATCCATAGGCAAATTAGAATTAGATGAACAATTAGAATTAGGAGAATATAGGGAATTAACAGAGAAAGAAGTTGAGATTTTAAAAGAAAGTTTTTAAGTTTTATGATATAATAAAATTAAAGTTAATTATTAGAAAGGTGTTACAATTGGTGCGTTACAAATCTAAAGGAATTTTTGATACTTTTTTTGATAATAGGTCTTCACTTATTATACAATATGATAATGGAGATATTTCTAAAAAGGAATTTTTAGAATCAAATTTTGATTTTGTACAGGAAATGAATATAAAACCTTTTTCTAAGATAGATAGTTATGAAAAAGGCATGTATAATTATCAATATTATAATGTTTTGGCAAAGTATTATACAATGCTAGCAAAGGATGTTAGAAGATATGGTAAACATGATAAATACTCTAAATATTATAGAAATATTGGAAACAAATATTATCATGAAAAGGATAAAGCTACTCTTCAATTATTAAGATATTTAAAATTTAAAAATGTAGAGGCATATTTTATAGAAGTAGAATCTAAATTTTTGGCAGACAAATTATATGAAATAGTATTATTAGACTATAAAGAAGCCATATTTCATTCTAAAAGTCAATGGCTACTTAAAGTGTTAAAGGAAGAAAATGTGTTTGTAGATGAAAAGAAAAAATCTTTAATAGATGATTATATCAATGAAAGATATTAAATAAAAAAGACCCTTCACTTAAGTTCAGGGTGACATGTTTTGGTCTAGAGCTTAAAGTGAAGGGGTATTTTTATTTTTTAATTAATATATTAACTATCTCTTCTAAAGTACTATTTTTAGGAATTTCAAATTCTCCAGATCTTAATTTAGTATCTGCATTCATTTCTACAGTTTTATCTATAAATTCTTGTTTATCCTCTATTAAACCAGATTCCACTAAAATTTCTCCAATTTTACCAGGTAATGAATTATTGGGAATATTTATTGTAATAAGACTTTCGTCTTCTTCTTCTAGGGAATTATTTTCATCATCTTCTGATGGAATATCTTTATCTTGATTTTCAGTTTCTTCAGGATTATCTTTGTCTACTGCACTTACTTGATTACTAGGTTTTGTTTTAGCATTATCTTTATTAAACAATCCATCTAATCTCCAATTAATAATTAATACCATTATTAAAATTACAACTACCATTATTATGTAGTCTGTTCCATCATATAAAATATCTTTTAATTTTTCCCAAAAGTTATTCATAATAGTTCACCTCAATTTATAATAAGCTTTCAAAAAACTAGGATTTTAAGAATCAATTGATATATAATATAATTATAACATAAGTTTAGAGAAAAGGTGATAAAAATTTGAAGGAGTTAATTATTGACAAAAATGAATCAGAACAGAGATTAGATAGATTTTTAAAAAAATATTTAAAGGAGGCTCCTAATAGTTTCATATATAAAATGATTAGGAAAAAAAATATTAAATTAAATGGGAAAAGAGCTCAGATAGATACAATTTTAGCAAAAGGGGACACTGTACAATTATATTTGTCAGATGAAACTATAGAAAAGTTTAGGGGAGAAGATGAAATAATTAAAAGTACATTTAAACCTAAAATAGTTTATGAAGATAATAATATAATATTAATGAATAAGCCAGTAGGTATATTATCTCATTCTGAGAAAAAGAATTCTTATGATAATATGGTAGATAGTATGATAAATTATCTATATTTAAAAGGTGAATACAATCCAAAACTAGAAAAAACTTTTGTACCTGCTATTTGTAATCGCTTAGATAGAAATACTAGTGGTATAATAATAGGTGCGAAGAATTCTCAAACATTACGTTTAATAAATGAGGCCTTAAGAAATAATTATATAGATAGATATTATAAAACAATAGTTATTGGGGAAATAAAAGAAGAAAAGATAATAGAAGGATATTTAACAAAGGATGGAGAATTAAATAAAGTGGAAGTATCAAAAAAAGAGGATGAAGATTCTAAGAAAATATCTACTAGAATTAAGCCTTTGATTACTAAATCAGAATATAGTTTACTAGAGATTCAATTATTAACAGGTAGAACTCATCAAATAAGAGCCCATTTGGCTTATATAGGACATCCTATTATTGGAGACTTTAAATATGGAAATAGGCAAATAAATGAATATTTTAAGAAGGAATTTGGCTTAAAAAATCAAATACTTCATGGATATAAAGTAATTTTTAATGGATTAGATAAACCACTTAATTATTTAAATCAGAGGGAATTTACTTCTAGTCCAGGAAACACATATATTAGCATAGAAAGAAAACTTTTTGGAAATTAAAATCAGGGGGGAATTCAAATGGAAGATAAAATAAAAGTATATGTAGATGGAATTGGAGAAGTGTATATAGAAAGAGAAGCTACATTAGAGGAACTATCTAAACAGGTTTATGGTAAAAATCATAAGGATTATTTAGGCGCAAGGGTTAATAATCAGATTTATCATTTACGGAAAAATGTGAAAGAAGATATGTATGTAAAATTTCTAGATATTAGTGAACAGGATGGATATAGAATATATACTAGAACCATATCTGCTGTATTTATATTAGCATGTAAAGAAGTTTTTCCAAATTGTACAGCCAAGATAGAGCATTTCCTAGGAGAAGGATTATATGCAGAATTAGAAGAAGGTCATTCTATTAGTTTTGGTGAAATTAAAAAACTAAAGGATAAAATGGAAGAAATAATCCAAGAAGATTTGCCTATTATCAGAGAAAAGGTTCCATATGAAGAGGGGATTTCATTATTTGAAGAACATGGTTATAGTGATAAGGTAAGATTGTATAATACTTTAGATCGAGAAGAAATTCAGACTTATAAAATTGGAGATCATGTAGATGGTTTTTATGGGTACTTAGCACCTTCAACTTCATATGTTAGTATATTTGATTTAAAATATTATTATCCTGGAGTTATCATATTATTTCCCAATAAGCAAAGTAAAAATGTTTTACCAGAATTTAAAGAGCAGAAAAAACTAGGTAAAGTATTTAAAGAAGCTAATGAATGGGCAAATATATTGGATTTAGGCTATGTATCTTCTTTAAATGAAAAGATATTGGAAGGAAATATAAATGAAGTAATTAGAATATCTGAAGCTTTTCATGAAAAGAAAATAGCTGAAATTGCAGATATTATATGTAAAGATGATGAAATAAATATGATATTAATTGCTGGGCCTTCTTCTTCTGGGAAAACTACTTTTGCGCAGAGATTAGCAGTACAATTAAAGGTAAATGGGAAAAGGCCTATATCTATATCTGTAGATGACTATTTTTTAGATAGAGATAAGACTCCATTAA
>CAZMBD010000120.1:0-5637 GCA_964564325.1 uncultured Clostridiaceae bacterium | reverse complement strand
TAAATAATCTATGGTTTCTTCTATGGTTTCTGTTACAGAACCCATAGCTACTATTATTCTTTCTGCTTCTGGATGACCATAATAATTAAATGGTTTGTATTCTCTGCCTGTAATCTTATTTATTTCTTTCATATAGTCATTTACAATTTCAACTATATTTTCATAATATGGATTAGAAGCTTCCATAGCTTGGAAATAAATATCTGGATTTTGAGCAGTTCCTTTAGTATAAGGTCTTTCTGGATTTAAAGATCTATTTCTAAATTCATTTACCGCTTCATAATCTACTAATTTTTCAAGATCTTCATATTCCATTACTTCAACTTTTTGAATTTCATGGGATGTTCTAAATCCATCAAAGAAGTGAACAAAAGGTACTCTTCCTTTAATAGCAGATAAATGTGCCACCCCTGCTAAATCCATTACTTCTTGAACAGAACCAGATGCTAAAAGTGCAAAACCAGTTTGTCTTGTTGCCATTACGTCTTGGTGATCTCCAAATATACTCAATGCATGACCTGCTATAGCTCTAGCAGTTACATGAAATACTCCTGGAAGTAGCTCTCCAGCTATTTTATACATATTTGGAATCATAAGCAGCAAACCTTGAGATGCTGTAAATGTAGTAGTTAAAGCACCTGCTGATAGAGAGCCGTGAACTGCTCCAGCTGCTCCTGCTTCTGATTGCATTTCTGTAACTTTTACTTCTTGACCAAAAATATTTTTTCTCCCATGTGCTGACCACTCATCTACTAATTCTGCCATAGTAGATGAAGGTGTGATTGGATATATTGCAGCTACATCTGTAAAAGCATAAGCCACGTGGGCTGCCGCAGTATTTCCATCCATGGTTTTCATAACTTTTGCCATTAGTATAACCTCCTTCTATATTGCTAAAACTTAGACAATGAAATTTATCTTAAAGATATTTCCAAAAACCAGCAAATTAACTGCTAGTTTTTCAAATTTTATCTAAAATTATTGTCCTACAAATAAAGTATAATAAACATATTTCATAAAGTCAACCAGTTTAATCCACTACAGTACGA
The DNA here is from genome assembly GCA_964564325.1 of uncultured Clostridiaceae bacterium. Classification (GTDB taxonomy): domain Bacteria; phylum Bacillota; class Clostridia; order Tissierellales; family Tepidimicrobiaceae; genus JAAZMA01. The sequence continues at coordinate 4,588 of CAZMBD010000120.1, read as the reverse complement.
CTTCTTTCATTCATCTGTGATTTGATCTTATTATTTAGTTCTACTGCTGCATTATAGCCTAGTTTTTTCTGCCTAGTATTTCTTGCAGCTACTTCTACAATCATAGCTAAGTTTCGCCCTGGTCGCACTGGAATAATTAATTTAGGCACTTTAATATTTAATAATTTCATATATTCCTCATCTAAACCTACCCTATCATATTCCTTTTCTTCATCCCAAAATTCCAACTCTATAATTAAATCTATAAATTCACTTTTTTTCACAGCCCCTACTCCATAAAGCCTTTCAATATCTAATATCCCTATACCTCGAACTTCCATAAAATGTCTAACTATATCTGGTGCTTCTCCACTTAGCTTATTTTCTACTTTTTTTATTTCCACTACATCATCTGCTACCAGTCTATGTCCTCGCTTTATTAATTCTAAGGCAGTTTCCGATTTTCCCACCCCAGATTTCCCCATAATCAATATTCCCATACCATAAACTTCCATTAATACTCCGTGTACTGTAGTTGTAGGTGCTAATTGATAATCTAGATAATTAATTAACATATTTATAAATTTAGTGGTTGAATATTCTGTACGCAAAATAGAGCGATTATACTTTTCTCCTAATTCTATTAATTCGGAAAACACTTCCATATTTCTACAAATAATCATGGCAGGAATAGGATATCCAAATATTTTTTCAAATCTGCTATATCGTATATCCTCTGGCAAATCATTGCAATAATGCCATTCTACATTTCCCAAAATTTGCAATCTTTCATAAGCAAATTTATCAAAATAACCTGCTAATTGCAAACCTGGTCTATTCATTTCGGATGCTGTGATTTTTTCTTCTTTTATATTCTTAGCCTTATATATAATTTCCAAATCTAAGTCCTTTATTAATTTATCTAAAGTAATATAATTCATCCCTATTTCCCCTCTTTTCTAAAATGATTATATAAATCTTCAGCAACTTTCCTATTCATGCTTTCCACTTCACATAATTCTTCTACTGAGGCTTTTTTAATATTATCTATACTATGAAAATGTTTTAAAAGGGCCTTTTTCCTTTTTTCGCCTATACCCTTAATGTCATCTAATTCAGATTTAAACATTTTCTTAGATCTTAAACTTCTATGATAATTTATAGCAAATCTATGAGCTTCCTCTTGAATTTTATATACTAATCTATAGCCTAAACTGTCTTCTTCTAAATTAATTTCTTCATTATTATAGATAATTCCTCTAGTCTTATGAAAATCATCTTTTACTAAACCGCAAACAGGAATATCTATATTTAATTTTTCCAGTACATTAAGGACTACATTTACTTGACCTTTACCCCCATCTATCATAATTAAATCTGGAAAAATAGAAAAACCCTTAGTTCGAACTAAAGCTCTAGTAAATCTCCTATGAATAATTTCTCCCATACTTTTATAATCATCTGGAGTATTCACAGTTTTAATTTTAAATCTTCTATAATCACTTTTTTTTGCTTCTCCCCGTTCAAATACTACCATGGAACCTACTGGAGATACACCTGATATATTGGATATATCATAGGCTTCTATTCTATTAGGAACTTCATCTAAGTTTAAAGCATATTGTATTTCCTTTAAAGCTTTTTCGTTTTGCCTTTGTATTCTTAAAAACTTATCTCCATATTGTTCTAACATATCCATGGCATTGGTTTTTACCATCTCCATTAATTGAGATTTTTCTCCTCTTTTAGGGACTCTTATATTTACTTTAGAACCGCGCTTTTCTGATAACCATTTGGATATAATCTCTAATTCAGAAATTTCTTCTTCAACCAATATCTCTTTTGGAACATAGGCCGTGCCTAAATAGAATTGTTTTATAAAAGAACTTAAGATTTCACTTTTTCCCTCATTGAAAGTATCAGATATAATGAAATGCTCACGGCCAATTATTTTACCTTTTCTAATAAAAAACACTTGAATACATACTTCATCTATACCTCTAGCCATGCCAATTATATCCTGATCTATAATATTTGAAGATACAATTTTCTGTTTTTCCAATATTATATTTAAGGAATTGATTTGATCTCTATATTTAGCTGCATTTTCATAATCCATTTCTTCTGCAGCATTTTTCATCTTTTTCTCTATTATCTCTACTAATTTATCTTCCTTGCCTGATAAAAACATAAGTATTTCATCTATCATTTCCAAATATTTTTCTTCATCTACATTCCCCTGGCAAGGTCCTAGGCATCTTCCAATGTAGAAGTTTAGACAAGGCCTAGTTTTGCCTATATTCTTTTCTAAATCCCTATTACATGTTCTAATAGAGTAGAGGTTTCTTATAATCTCTAGTGTATCATTCACTGCATAGACAGATGGATAGGGTCCAAAATATTCGGCCCCATCCTTTACTACATCTCTAGTTTTTATAACCCTTGGATATTTTTCATTTGTAGTTACTTTTATATAAGGATATTGTTTGTCATCCCGTAGTAAAATATTATATTTCGGTCTATGTTTTTTAATTAAATTTGCTTCTAGTATTAAAGCCTCTATTTCATTATCCACTATGATATATTCAAATTCGTGAATATGTTTTATCATAGCATTTACTTTCGGAGGATTGTTTTTAGTGGAGCCAAAATACTGCCTAACCCTTTTTTTTAAGGATATGGCCTTTCCTACATATATAATCTCTCCTGTTTTATCTTTCATTATATATACACCAGGTCTATCTGGTAGTTTTTTTAATTCTTCATCTATATTAAACACTGCTATCACCTTTCAATATCATATATAGATATAATATCACAATATAGATGAAAATATAAATCTTTTATTTCACCAGATGACAAGCTACATAATGTCCTTTTTTTACTTCTTTAAGCTCTGGTGTTTCTTTAAAACATTTTTCTAATGCAAAACTACATCTAGCTGCAAACCTACATCCTGGAGGTGGATTAATAGAACTTGGTATTTCACCTTTTATTGGTATCCTTTTCTTTTCCTTTTCCTCATCTGGATCAGGTATTGGAATTGCAGATAATAATGCTTGGGTATATGGATGTAATGGATTGTCATACAATTCACCACTTGTAGTCAATTCCACTATATGTCCTAAATACATAACTCCTACTCTATCAGAAATATATTTTACCATAGATAAATCATGGGCTATAAATAAATAAGTTAAATCTTTTTCTCTTTGTAATTTCATTAAAAGATTTACTATCTGTGCCTGAATTGAAACGTCTAAAGCAGAAATAGGTTCATCACAAACAATAAATTCAGGTTCAATGGCTAATGCTCTTGCAATACCAATTCTTTGTCTTTGACCACCAGAAAACTCGTGTGGAAATCTACTAATGTGTTCTTTATTTAAACCAACGGTATATAGTAACTCAAAAATTTTATCTTCACGTGCTTTACCTTTATAAAGTCCATGTATATCTATACCTTCTCCAATAATATCCCCTACTGTCATCCTTGGATTCAAAGAAGAATAAGGGTCTTGAAATATAATTTGAGCTCTTTTGGTAAATTCTTTTTTCTCTTTACGGTTTAATGTATGAATATCTGTACCATCAAAGATTACCTCTCCATCTGTAGCATCATATAATCCTAATATAGTTTTACCACAAGTAGTCTTACCGCAACCCGATTCACCAACAAGTCCCAATGTTTCGCCCTTGTAGATATGGAAACTTACATCATCTACAGCTTTTACATATGCATTTCGTTTAACTTTGAAATGCTTTTTTAAGTTTTTAACTTCAATTAATACTTCATTATTTGCCATTTATATCACCTCTTTTTAGCAATCGTTCTGGTACACCACTAGTATCAGCTTTTTCATGATGTAACCAGCAAGAAAATTCATGTGTATCTCCAATTTTTGTTACTTCTGGAGGTCTAACATTACAAATTTTCATTGCATATTCACACCTTGCTGCAAATGGGCAGCCTTTTGGTGGATTTATTAAATCTGGAGGTGTTCCTGTCAATGAATATAGTGCTTCTTGTTTATGGTCACTTAATTTTGGTACCGATTTTAAAAGTGCCCAAGTATATGGATGTTTTGGATTATAGAAAATCTCATCTGTCGTACCTCTCTCAACGATTACGCCAGCATACATTACCTGTATTCTATCAGCAACACTAGCTACAACACCTAAATCATGCGTTACTAAAATAACACCTGTATTCATTTCTTTTTGTAGTCTTCCTATTAAATCCATAATTTGTGCTTGAATAGTTACATCTAATGCTGTAGTTGGTTCATCAGCAATTAATATTTCAGGATTACATGCAAGTGCAATCGCAATCATAGCACGTTGCCTCATACCTCCTGAAAATTCAAAGGGGTATTGTTCAATTCTTTCCTCTGCATTTGGTATATTAACAAGTTTTAACATCTTAAGAGCTTCTTCTTTGGCCTCTTGCTTGGACTTGTTCTCATGAATAATAATACTTTCAGCAATTTGATTCCCTATTTTCATAGTTGGGTTCAAAGAGGTCATCGGGTCTTGAAATATCATTGAAATTTTTTTACCTCGAATTTTAGACATTTTTTCTTCACTAAATTCAAGAAGATTTTCGCCA
>CAZMBD010000119.1:0-5646 GCA_964564325.1 uncultured Clostridiaceae bacterium | reverse complement strand
TTCTGTATAATACCAATTATCCCCATTCAATTCTTTCCATTGCCATCCTTTTCCCTTTGGTTCAAGTTTTTTAGGATATCCTTGAAACCCTGTTGGCTTATCCTCACTTACATAATAAAAACCAATATAAGTTGTATTTGAAGCAATTCCATAGCCATGGTGATAGAAGTCAATATAAAATCCATTATCATCTAAAGGCCATTTTTTTATGTCCTTGACTTTTTCTAGTTCATAAATTTTATCATAGGTTTCACTTTGAATACATTCATTCAAGAAATCTAGATTGTTATTTACTAACTTCTTAATTTCATACTTATTTCTATACCAGTTAAAATTCCTAAGTGTTAATAGTATTAATATAACAATAATACAAATAAAAACTCTCTTAACCCACTTGTGTTTTTTTCTATTTCCCATCCTAATACCTCTCTCAAATATAAATAATAGTTGTAATTAGCTCATTATATGCAGTGTCTGAAATTTGTTTTGAACAACCAAATAGGGATATTGTCGTAACAAACAATAAAAGAATTAAACTAAGTGAAAATTCAATCAGTTCCTACGCATACCGTGATATATTCTATATCGTAGGGGTGGACCTATGTGTCCATCCATTATTGCACATATTTCTACTTATATGCATTATATCATTTAGCTATAAGCTATGATAACCCCTTGTCCGTGAATATTTATCCTAAATAGCTTGTCCGCTACTTATGGTATGGTTCACCATATCAGTTATACTGGCAAAATTTATTTGGTGATAAGTATAATACCATAGAATTAAAGCAGTAGATTTATTATAGAAATAATCTACTGCTTATATTACAACACTATTAAAAACTTATGAAATTAATTTATTATCTATTATAAACTTCTCCTCGAGATGCGATTTCAATAATATTTATAATTAAGTTTTTTTCATCTTTACTAAATATAATTCTATATTTACCAACTCTCAGCCTATAATCTTCAGTATTCCCTTGTAGCTTTTTAACATCCCCTAATGGAAGCTGATTTATAGCCTTAAGTATTCTCAATTGGGTTTTTTTATCTAGCCTTTTTAGATACTTAAGACAACCTTTTTCATATTTAATGTTATATTTCATTTTTATTAATCCCCAGTTCTTTCAAAAGGTCATCTTGGTCAATAAATTCACCTTTTAATTTAATCTCTTCCAAATGAAGACGTTCTTCTTCAGTTATATATTCATGTTCTAGTTCATTTATTTCATTCCATTTATCTTGGGTCTCTTTAAATTTTAAAAACTCAGCCAAGTCAATAACTGTTTTAATATTCTCTGGCCTTAGCTCATCTTTTAATATTTTTTCAATTTTTTTTGCAAGGGTCATGATTCTCCCCTCCCTATTTATAATACTTTCTTTTAAAAAATACTAATAAAAAAATTATTCATATATATTATATCATAATTTTCTGTATACAATGATTTGTAAATACCTATTTCAATATTTATTTCTTGTATCTATTGCCTTTATTTTCAACGTTATTAATAACTTTGAAAATAAATTTAACCTTTCTACACAAATATATCATTTAATTTAATCTCTAAATCCTCAAATATAATTGATTTTACTACATCTTCTTTAGAATATATAGTTGGCTTAGAGTAAAACCTATCTTCTTTTAATATAAATAATGTGCAATAGTTATTTAAATGTAGTTCAATATAATCATAAGATTTGTATCCCACATAATACCAATAAATACAAAATAAAATACTCAAAAATGATATCTCCATTCCAACCCATAGTACATGGGAGAACAATTTAGAAATTATAACTGGAGAAAACGCAAAAAGTAATAATTTAAGTTTATCTATATTTTCCACCCTCCTTCATCAAATTAAAATTATAAATTGCTCCTCATTCTATTTGTGAACACCATACCCTTTAATTTCATATTGCTCCATTTATATACATTATATCATCCTACTATAGTTATCGTAACCCCTATCCATTATTATTTACCCTAAACAGCTTGTCCTACTTATGATACGGTTCACCGTATCAGTTCTACTAGCAAAACTTATTTAGTGATAGATATATCAAAGAAAAATGAATTAAAGTTTAAACAGAATCCTTAGTGAACAATTCTCTAACTTTTTTTATAATAACTATCTTGCAATATATCTATCTTGCATCTATTTGTTTCTATCACAATAATGCCTCCATTATATTTCCCAAAATTCTACAAATGTAAATTAAAGAACTTCTTTTTTTCTTTATAGAACTTATAAAATTAAAGCATTAGGTTTTATTTAACAAAACCTAATGCTTTAATTGGAACATTGTTAAATATGGCCTTTTCTATATAGATTTAGACTATGGTAATTTTCTAAGCTGAATTATTCCTGCACAATGGGATATAGTTGTAAAACTAATATCTTCTTTAGGGAAAAATTCTTTCAATTCATCGAATACAAAATATATTTCTTCATCATCCCAATAATTCTCATACTTTACTTTACACTGCTCTAACAATTCCCTTGTTTCGAAAGCTATATCTCCAATAATAATTCTACCATCTCTTGAGAGATACTTTTCTAATTTATTAATAAATTTAATTTTATCTTCATCTTCCAAATGATGCATTGCGTAGGTACTTATAATATAATTAAATTGTATATTTTCAAGTTCTTTAGGTAAACCTCTAGAAAAATCATATTGAACCAATTTAGCTAAAGGCATTTTCTCTTTTGCTATTTCCAACATTCTCTCTGAGAAGTCAATACCATATATTTCATATCCATCATCATATAGTTTTTTCGTCAATACTCCTGTACCAAATCCAATATCCAATACTTTTGCTTTTTCTTTTCTATGAATTATATTGTATATAGTATTAAGAACATCTTTATATCCTGCAAATGGATATTCATTATCCTCTTCACTTAGTTGAACACTTTTATCATATCCATCTGCCCATAAATCAAAACCTTTATCATCTAGCATTAAAGAAGTCCTCCTTACTAAGTTCATAATCAACGGCAGTTCTCAGTTGGCCATTTTGGTCTTTCCAATAGCCTTTTCTTATTCCAACTTTCCTAGCTCCAATTTTATTTTCATAAACATACTGAGCCCTCTTATTCTCAAGCATTGTATCCAAAACAATTTTCTCTATTGGAAACTTAGAATTGATGGCTTCATCTGTGAAAAGAAATTCAAATAACATCATAATAATTTTAGAACCATATCCTTGATTCTGGTAACTAAAATCACAAATTTTCCATCCGGGATATGCTGCATTATCATCTTTAATTCTATAGCTTAGTTCCCCTACAGGCTTACCATCAATTTCTATGATACAGAGTTGGCTTAACTTACCTTCCCAACTCTTAATACTATCCATAGTATCTTCTAAAGATTCCCCTAAACCATTGGGAAAACCCGCATGTTCCATTACATTACCATCATTCCACCACTTATTTAATTGAATGGCATCATTCATATTAGCACTTCTGATTACAATATTATCCTTTTGAATTCTCATACTTTCCTCCATTGAATTTATTTGGAGGGCTTATAGGGCGTGAACCCTCCTTACACGCTTAAATGTCATTTTCATCATAGCGATCACTTCCTTTCTTTATTATTTCTATGAAAATGCCTAAGGCGTTATCGACTTTAGTAAAACATTTTATCTCCTCATTTTTTATAATAATTAAGTATATATATTATACCATAATTTTCTATATATAATTGCATATTAATACCCACATTATAATTATTATTTATCTAATCTTACAATATATTGATAGGTTTTCTTTTGCCCACTTTTATAAAGCTCATGCCACTCTGGCACATCAATATTAATATTGTTAGAGCAAAATTTATCAAAATACATAGCAAGCCTTCCCTAATAAAGTTTGAATTAGGTCTATTGATTGTATATGAAAGAATGTTAGCATCTTCATGATAGCCAATACATTTAATTTCATCATAATAAACCTGCTGGTTTTGTATTTTATAAACTTAGAAATTTATTAACTTGTTTCTTTACTGCTTGATTGGCAATAAGAGAATCTTTTATTGAATTTAGACCATACTTATGTGTTTCTAAAATAAGTATATGACTATGGCTAGAAACTGTAGAGCAACTATACATTGATTCAAAAATTTGCCTAAATGGATTACCTTTATTTATATTTCCAATCCCAATAATAAATAATTTACTTAGAAATTCATTGTAATAAGATTCGTTTCTCATCCAAAAATCTTGACTTCGTTCATTCAACTTAAAATAAAGTGAAGATGGATTTCCGCAATACATTGGAACAAGCCAAATAATTCTATTAACTTCTTTTGTTGACCCAAAGTACAAATAAACATCATCGTCGTAGTATATACACTTTTCACTCATACACTCATAATTACAATTCTTGCATTCATGGATATCTAAATCATTCATAGCAATATACTCCACTTCATAATTTAAAGATTTACTAATAATATAATCTGCCAATAATGAGCAATTTCCTGCCTTTCGAGCACTGAAAGATACTAAACTAATCTTTCTCATCAATAATCCTCCCCTTCAGATTAATGTAAATAATATACTAGATAACTAGAAATTTTTATTTATAATAATAGAATTCACTCAGATTAACAGATCCAACGAAAGATTCTCCATATTCAACATGTCCTCCAGGAAATGTAATTCCTGGCCAATCTAAATTTTGTCTATCCTGTACTAAAATATAATCTTCATTGTATATCATACACATATTAGTAAAAATAGCTTGTTCACTTCGAGTCATTGCTGTACCTCTCTCATACACTATATTTGTTTTACATATCTTAATTCAATAGGTTTATTAGAAAAATGACTGTATTTTTTTGTCCCATCAAATATAAATCCATTTTTCTCATAAAAATTTCTTGCCCTTATATTTGTTTCATAAACCCATAATGAAACCTGCTTACATCCTTCATTCTTTAATATATTTATAATTTCATCCATTAACTTAGTACCTAACCCTTTTCCCCAGTATTCCTTAAGAAAATACATTGAATATATAGAGCCACACTTAGCTAATTGCTCATCATTATCTTTATTTGCAAATACCAAACCACAAGGCATACCATCAAAAATTCCAATCAAAACAATTTCCCCATCTTCAATAAATCTCTCAAACTGCTTTTGTCTTCTTTCCTTGTCTAAAAACTTAGCTATTTCATCTTCAGGTATAATATTACTATAAGTTGCCTTCCAGCTTTCAACAATAATATTTGCTAAATATTTAGCATCGTCTGTTACAGCTCTTCTAATCTCATATCCCAATAAAATCACCTCATAAAATATAATATAACTTACTTACTATTCCTTTCTAATTTAAATTGCTTTTTCCATAACTATAATTTCCCAGTTCCTTTCAGGATGAATTGTGCTAAACATTTCTTTTACTACTTTAAATCCCATTCTTGTCCAAAACTCAAATCCATTTTTGTTTTGTTTTAGCACACCCAATCTTAATCTGCGATACCCTTTTTCCCTCATATTTGCTGTGAACTCCTCAATAAATGCCTTCCCATATCCTTGTCTATGAAAATCTCCATTAATCATAAATAATCCTATGTATACTGCATCTTCATCTGGATAATTCATTATATAATCTATAATTCCAA
>CAZMBD010000118.1:0-5696 GCA_964564325.1 uncultured Clostridiaceae bacterium | reverse complement strand
TTTTTCAGGTAAAAATTTGATTTTCTTCCTGCTGTGGCTAAAATGTCAAAAACAGTCGTGGGGGAATGTTTATGAAAAAACCATTTATAGATGATGAGAAAGTAAAAGAACTTTTATATCAATATAAACTAGAGGAAGGTAAAAACACCTTAAGTAAAAGTCAGCAAAACGAGGTTTTAGTTAATCTCTACAATTTAATGGAGCCCCTTTTGAAATGGACAATAATAGGGAATATAACTAAAATATATTCTCCAAAGATGAGAAAACAAAAATATTCTAAACTTTATAACCTGCAGAAGTCCTTTTCCAGCAATATTAATATGAACAAATTTAAAATAAACTTTAGCGTTGCCTGTGAAAAATATCTTAAAGATTATATTGACCAATTTGGGTATTGGGATAGTAATAACCCGTGGAATTATTCTCTAATTTATCCGTTTTGGGAAGTTGTAGAAAGGATTTCATTAGAAAAACTCGAAAAATCAATTGGGCAATATAATAATGAATACTCTTATTATCTTGCTATTAAATTCTGCGATGATTATTGGAATTACATATGCAGATGTCTAAGAAAGGATTTAGCCCTTCAGATACTTAGCATAGATAAGATAAAGTATGAATGTAATAGTAGTGTCTCTCCTAACTATTTTGACAGGTTTCTATTTAGTAACCATATATATAATTCAACTAATGAAATTCAGAGCACAGAAACCCTTTTATCAGACATAAAAAGTCTACTGACTTGTAGAGAATGGGAGTTATGGGGTTTATTTATACAAGGGTATACCCATGCAGAAATATCAGCAAAGTTAAATATTACAACTGAGTATTCCCGCCAATTAAAAACAAGGATTTTTAAAAAACTTCGTACCCATTTGCCTTCAAAATACAATACTAAATAAGAAAATACTAATTTTATGATATTTGAAAATTTATTACTATAGTTTAGTTTGATTTCCTTTCTTGGTGTCGCAAAGTCCTAATAATATATGCGTATATATTAGAAAGGGATATATACTTATTAATAAAGAGTTTGAAACCTCTTTTATGCGACAAAAATAAATATGCATAAAGTAAAATTTTTATTTGACATTAGTATACATCATCTTCTAAACTATCAAAAATCAAAAGGAGATGATGCTCATGAAACTAAAACAATTACAAGCAGAAATCAAGGAATTATTTAACCTTGTAGAAACATCCTTTGGTCGGAATTCCTTATCTTATCAGAATTTAGACTATTATCTTGATGTTCTAGTTACCGTATATGAATATAATTACGATACCGAAAAAGATTTATTGGAAGAACTGAAGAATTTGCTTTTGAAACTCTCAAAAGAAATCCCTGAACTGAAACCAGAGCAGTTTAAGGAAAACTATCAAAGTATAAACGAGATGATTCAATATCTCAATAACAATCTAACAGACTAGCAAATTTAAAAGGCTTTTCAGTATATTACTGGGAAGCCTTTTTTATATAGGTTTTTAATAAGAAAATGGGTAAGAAAGAACGAACTGTTATTATTTGCGTTACGCTATATTCCAATTCCCCTATTTCCCTTTAACCTATAACCCTTCTTCACCATTCTAATTATGTTTTAGAATCACCTTTTTACTCCTTAATCCTTAAAAACCATTTCTAGCCCTTGTTCCTTAATAAAAATGTATAAAACCTATCAAATTGCTCCGTTTCTTATGCAAAAAGGATGGTTTCTAAGAATTCATTCTTACTTATCTTCTTATTAAGGAAAACGATTCTAAAATCAAGTTTCGCCCCTAAAATGCAAAATATTTTAAATAAAAACAAAATAGAGGAAATAAATTGCGATAAAGCAATAATCTCCTCTATTTTGCCCGCTTATTTACTACTTCTTAGAATGTCTGCGTTAAAAATAACATATTAGATATTGATTGTACAGAGTTTTATCCCTTTATTCCCTAAAGATAGAGTATTAGTTCCTTTCAGTTCCTAACTTTTTATTCCAGTTCGTTTGAGAACCCTTTATGTGAATGTAATATAGGGACTCGAGGGGTAAAGGATAAAGATTAAGGTTGAATATTAAAAATTGGTTTATAGTAAAAAGAGTAGAAATAAGGCTAAACCTTACTCCTACTCTTCATATCATATCTGATTTATAACATTGAAAACATCGTCAGGGATACCGCCTGCTATTTCTTCACCATTTGCTTCATTAAGTGTAATAACTCCTATTTCCTGAATAGCCTCCTTGACAGCATCTTTTATAGTCTGCTTATCTATCGATTTGTTATTCCCTAAATAAGCAAGGACAGTTTCTATAACAAATGCTGTTTTTGCAGAACGCTTGGATATTATGATTTCATATACTTCTCTTGCTTTCTCGCTTCTCAAATCAAAACTAAGGTTTATTCTCTTTGTTTCTCCCATCCTTTTCACCTTCTTCTCAAGGCTTCTTTAATAAGCCTTTCATATCCAAGAGCATTAGCAATCTGGCTTTCAGCAAGTATTTCAGTATATCCGATGCGATTTTGATGTTGTCCAAGGTCGAGGGTCTTTTGTACAATATAGGCTCCCCCACCCATCAGCAAATTCATTGTTGCCTGAAGTTCATAGCCGTTTTCACGGAGTTCGTCCAGCATTTCATTAACAAAAGCAATAGTTGTTGTCATTATGATTTTGTCTATTCTATCATCAAAAAACAATGCCTTTTTCCCTTGAAGCATCATCTCAATTTGTTCTTCTGAAATTTCAATACCTGTTTCCTTTCTTATCTGTTCTTGTATCTTTTTAACTAGTTTTATCATTCCCCAGTTCAAACTAATTGCTGAGTTAATAATTGGCTTCCCTTGATGTATTTTTACCGCATCCAAGGTTACCTGTCCAAAATCAAGCAGATTCAAGTAGTCAATTCCTCTATACTTTTCAAAGTGGAGCATGTAGCCTGAAATAGCCTGCGGGAAGCACATAACATCTTTAATATTTATCTGATATTTCTTCTGATTATAGTCAAAATCAACATTTTCCCTTTTTAAATAATTGATGAACTTCTGTTTTAACTGGAAATGCGATAATGGTAATCCAACTCCTAAAATTGCATCTGCACTTGTTAGTCCTTCTTTATTTAGCCTCATAGCCAATGCTGGAAGCGTGAGGATAAAGAAAGTTTCATCTATTGTTTTGTCATAACGGTATTTTACTCTATTTCCCCCGATTGAATAGTATTTTCCGTTGTAATACAGTAAATTTTCTGTTACAGGGGGAACAGTCAGACTTTCAACATATCCTGACGAATAAATTCCTTCTAAAGACTTTATAAATCGGTTGCCGTGGTCAACTCCAATAATTATTTTATTTTCCATATACAGCACTCCTTTTCCAATTTTATTTGTGAAAGGTCCTTCTTAGATTTATCAGGTTCCTTTATGTTCTTTGGCATCTTACTGAAACATTTTTTATAATTTCAAGTGTTTTTACGCAAAAAAATTGCTTACCCAGCAAAACCGGGTAAGCATACAAAATAAAATAATACGGAGATTATTCCATAAACATTGTAAAATGCCTTAATAAACGTAAACATATATTTTATATTGAATCATTCTCCACAAAGTCAAGTCTAATTTCTACTTTTTTAACTTAATTCCTATTTCCTTTTTATCCAGCAATCCCTATCTTCTGCACCTTCCAATCTAATATTTCTTGTTCATCACATTCTTTTTCTACTAAATCTATTGATTCTCTTTCAGAAGCAGAAATAACTATATTCTCCTTATGACATAAACTATCTCTGCCACCAAAACTCCTAACCATTGAACGACTGCAAACAAAAATATGGTTTCTATGGTATAAGAGGGGTCACTCAAAATCAATAACATAATTATAGGTATCATCAGAATAGATAATACTCCTGCAATTATTAGACTTTTAGTCAACATGTTAAGTTGGTATTCATCATATTTTTTGGTTCGTTTGAAAAGCATAAGTAATAGTATTATAAGTGTTAAAATAATTATTGCGTATCCTATATATCTCATATTTCCCGCTCTGATAAAATCAGACCATCCATTCCAAAAATCAGATTGCAGGGTTTTACCTTTCGAAAGCAACCGCAGAAACTCAATATGGTTCGAAGTAAAAATAAAAATAAAGGAATATATAGCAGACATAAAACCTATAAATATAGCATTTACTATTGAATTTTTTAAGAAATTCATTTACGTTCGCTCCCTTCAAAATCAAAAATATCCTCTATTAACATATTAAAAAATTTTGCTAAATCATATGCCAACCAAATTGACGGGTCATATTTATTAGTTTCTATCGCATTAATGGCTTGCCGTGACACTCCTACTTTTTCACCTAACTGTGCTTGGGTTAATCCATATTGCTCTCGAAATTCTCTCACTTTGTTTTTCAAGTGCCAACCTCCCTTATGTCAAGTTAACCTTACATCAAAGATACCAGGAAAAAGAGGATATGTCAAGTTAACCTTACATACCCTCTTTAATATTCGTAATTCTTTAGAAATATAGAATTCGATTGCAAAATCTTTATTATCATAGAGTATATTTCATCATGACAGTATAATAAATATAAGAAAATCAACAATTATGTCAGTACAGTATCCCTTTTTCCGCCTTCTATTATTGCCTTAACTTTCGTTTTTCACTCAATAATCTTTACTTATTAGGCCTGGCATCATCCAATAAAAAGTCTGCCCAATCAAGTCTAAGTTTGTCGGTATTTTCTTGCCAATACAGCAGACGGCTCCGGTAATAGTTTATCTTTTTGCTAACTGGTTTTTGAAAGTTATCTTTTCCGTATTTTAAGACTATTGCAGTCAACTCATAGATAGGTAATCCCGAAGCATGTGTTTCTACATGTACAGTGGCTCCAGCATGACCAATTGCATGGCACAAAGCACCATATTCCCTGTCAACGATTTCTTTTGCGACTGTATGTGAATCTAAAATAGCCCTTTTTTCCACAGGCATTTTGATTCTGCCCCTTGTCCAATCCTCGCAAAGTTCCAAGTAGATTCTAGGCCTACGTTCATCGGGATACTTTGTTTCAAATTGTTTTAAGGGCACTTTTGCACAATCCAATGCCCACATCACAAGGGTCCGATGATTTTGTAATTGTATTAGTTCTATCAATTCTTGTAAGCATTGACTGTCGCGAGAAAACAAGATTTTATTTCTTTTATTTAATTTAATTTCTACATCTGAAAACATAATATTAATTCCTTCCAAGTTATAAATCATCTCGAAATAACTATATCCATTATAATTACATCCTCATTCTTGTATCAAGAAATATAATATCTCAGGACTTTATCTTCTTTGATGAATGCAACTAATTAACCCCTCTATTCCGCCTAATATATTTTTTAGTCCCTTATCCCTTTTACATCCTTAGTCCTGCCTTCTGTGTAAAAACCAAATAAACTCTTTCGGGAAAGTAGGTGTCTTGTGTGACTCATGTGTGTTTGAGTATTATGGTATATTTTAAGAATATGCATCATACAGATACTTAGAAATTATCTCTTTTTCTACATTTATCAATATATAAAATCACGAAGGAGATAATTGCCACAACTGTAACCTGTGGAATCAAAAAGGCGAGTGCAATTCCACTATGTGATGATTCAAAAATTGCCCTTCTCCAAACTAATAAATCAACCACTATCGTAATTGGTATAGACAGCCATATCCAATTC
>CAZMBD010000117.1:0-5704 GCA_964564325.1 uncultured Clostridiaceae bacterium | reverse complement strand
TTCCCATGAAGAAGTGGGAAAGATATACTTATATTTTAAGACAATTTATGTATTTGGTATTTTTATATGATATTGTATCTAGTAATATGGGGAATAGGAAATCTTTAATTATATTTACCACATTATTTCTATTGATTGTTATTAATGATTATTTAAGGTTCTACTATTTATATAAAAAATCAGAGGGAATTTATTATATTTCCATAGTAGTATCCATAATAATTGCTGCCATTTTAGCATTTTTTATATGGGGATATATTAATGTTTATTTATATATAACTATAGTAGATATTGCTTTTCTTAGTAATAAAAGGGCAGTTAAATATTTAAGCACTCTAAATATATTAGTACTTGTCTCTATTCCTCTTCTTCAATGCTTGATATTAGATGAAACGGGGATTTTAGAGTTTTTTAAAATATATGCTTTTGATTATCTAATATTATGTATTTATTTATTATTTTATATAACTAGCGTATTTTCTTTTAGAGCATTAATAATAGAGAAGAATCGAGTAGAGAAATTAAATAAGGAAATAGAGGAATTAACCATTACAAAAGAAAGAAATAGAGTTGCTCAAGAAATCCATGATAATTTAGGCCATAGTCTTGTAGCTTTAAATATGAACTTAGATGTAGCATATAATGTAATTGATAAAGATATGGATAAAACTAAAGAATTAATAGATAAATGTCAAAACTTAGCTCAAGATAGTATGGACAGTTTAAGAAAGGCAGTATATGCGTTAAAGGATGAAGATATTTCCAAGGGACTTATAAAATCTATAGAAAAATTAGTATATAATATTGAAGATGAAAATAATATGAAGGTAAATCTAAATATAGATGAGGAAATAGAAAATTATTCTCCTGAATATAAAAATTTAATTTACACTATCATTAAAGAAAGCATAACTAATAGCATTAAACATGGCAAAGGAGATAAAATTCATATAGAATTAGAAGTAAATGACGAAATAATTTTAAGGATAAAAGACAATGGAATTGGCTGCGACAATATCATTAAAGGCAATGGACTAATGGGAATAGAAGAAAGAGTCAATAAATTCAATGGTGATATTAGCTATATAAGTAAAAAAAGCGAAGGTTTTGAACTAATATTTAGATGGAACAAAATTGGAAATTAATGGACATGCAAAAGGGATAGTCCCTTTTGCATGTCCAATTCAAATTAGAAATCTTCAGCAAAATAAGAGCTTCTAACAAGTGGTGCTGATGCTACTTTTTTGAAACCCATAGATAGTGCAATTTCTCCATATTCGTCAAATTGCTCAGGAGTTATGTATTCTACTACTGGAATATGGGCTTTGCTAGGTCGCAAATATTGGCCTAAAGTTACCATATCGCAATCTACTTCTCTTAATCTTTCTAATACACGTATTATTTGATCTTTAGTTTCGCCTAATCCAAGCATCATACCTGATTTGGTTCTCATATGTGGTTTTTGTTTTTTTACATAATTAAGTACTTCTATAGATCTATCAAATATGGCCATAGGTCTTACAGTATCATATAATTCTGGCACTGTTTCTACATTGTGATTTAGTACATCTGGTTCTGAATTTATAATAATATCTATTAAATCTGTATTTCCTTGCATATCAGGAATTAATAGTTCAATTGTCACTCCTGGAGCATTTTTTCTTATTTCTTCTACAACTCTTCTAAAATGATTAGCTCCTTGATCTTCTAAATCATCTCTAGTTACTGATGTAATAACCGCATGCTTTAGACCAAGTTTAGCTATAGATTTTGCTACTTTTTCTGGTTCTCGTGGATCTACTTCTTCAGGTAATTCTTTAGTTACATTACAAAATCGACAGTTTCGAGTACAATTTTTACCTAGTATCATGAAAGTAGCAGTCCCACGATTAAAACATTCCATTCTATTGGGGCAATTTGCTTCTTCACATACTGTATTTAAGGAAAGGTCTGAAATTAGAGATTTAACTCCTGTTGAAACATTTCCTCCTTGCATTTTTACCCTAATCCATTCTGGTTTTCTTACATACATTAGAATCCCTCCACATTTGATTTTATGTCCATTAAACCTTTGATAAATTCCTCTTTTGATAAACCAAGGATATATTCATCCATATTTATTTCATTTAATGCTATTTCTAACTCCATTATACTATGTTTTATGCCTATTAATTTGGATTCTAGCTCTTTTATATCTTTTTCCCCAAAGAAATCTCCATAAATAGATATATCTTTTATATTACCATTTTCCACATTTAGATGATATTCAATAACTCCACTAGGATATTTAACAGCAGTTTCATATTTATAATTGGGACTTTTTCCATAATTCCATTCCCAAGTTTCATATTTATTTTTAGCTATTTTATTAATTTCACATATGTCTTTTTCATTAAACTCATATATTGTCTTTATATTATTGGTGTTTATAATATAGCTTTTTAAATATTCCTTAAATTCCAATAGACTCATTTTTTCCTTCATATGAGGTAAAATATTAGTAACCCTTGAACCAACAGATTTAACTGATTTATCAATAAATTTTATATCCTTACTTTTTAGTGCTAAGGATAATTTAGACATATCGCAGTCATATAATATAGTTCCGTGGTGAAGCAGCTTGTCCTTTTGAAAATATTGGGCATTTCCTGAAAATTTCTTACCATCTATGGTTATATCATTTCGCCCTGTAAATACAGCATTAATACTTAAAGATTGTAGAGTATTGATTACTGGCAATGCAAATTTTTTGAATCCATCTTTAATTTTAGCTTGAGAAGAATTTCTATATGTAATAAAAGAGAAATTCATATTTCCCCAATCATTGTATACAGTTCCTCCTCCTGAAATTCTTCTAACTACTAGTATATCATTTTTTTTAACATAGTTTAAATTTATTTCTGATAATGTATTTTGATTTCTTCCAATTAATATAGAAGGTTTGTTTATCCATAGCATAGCTATTTCGTCATCAAAATTGTTCATTAAATATTCTTCAGCTGCATGATTAAAAAATGGATCATTGCTATTATTTATTACATATATCATATTTTAACCTCCTATGACTTTGTTACTTATGAATTAATGGCAAAGTTCGTACCATTCGCAGTCAGCACAAATATCCTTTTTGTTTTCGTTATTTAGTTTTTTATCTAATAATTCTAATAAGTAGCTATATTTATATATACCTGGTTCAATTTCTAAGTATTTAAGTACTTTTGCATCTATATTTAATACTTTTTGATTAGATTCACATTTATTATTTCCAATATTATTGGGACAATGATTGCAAATATGGTCATTCCCTTCAATTATTCTGATAATTTGCTCTTTATCACTTTTAAGTTTACTTATTATAATATCCATATTTTCAACAAATTCTTCACTATATCCTTTTCCTATATAGTTTTGAATACACAATAGATGATGTGGTCTTAATGAGATTTTGTCAGAGTTTACAAAGTTTTTAAATATTAATTTGTTTTGAATAAGTCTATCATTATCTTCTAAATCATAGATATAATATTTTTCAAAATTAGGCTCTTTTTCTTTAGCCTCTTGAATATTTTCTTTTGTACATTCTAAATCATATTCAGGATGAAACTGAGTACCCCAAATAGGCAAATTTTTATATTGAAATCCATGAACTCCACAATTTTGATTTTGAGCAATTACATTAAAATCCTCATTTAAGTCAAAAACTTCATCATAATGATAAACACTAAATACAGGATTTATAATTCCTTCAAATAATTCATTTTCACCAATTTCTATATTGGCAAAGCCTATTTCAGGATTTTTAGTTTTTCTAATATGTTTAGAACCGGCTAGAACTTTTGCGAGATATTGTTCTCCGTAACATATTCCTAGGACTGGTTTCTTATTATTAACAAAGTGCATTATGATTTTTTCAAGATTTGAGTTCCAAGAATTATCATCTAAAACAGATGCACCTGATCCAGATATAATTAGGTGGGAATAGCTATTAAAATCAGTTATTTTATTTGCCTCTATAGCTCTGAAGATTTCGTAATCGATGGAAAGTTCTTTAAGATATGTATCCATAGTTTTGTTAAAGCTTTCAATACTTTTTTCTTTTAATAGACAATTCAATATTAGTATCAAAATTAGCCCCCCTTATTTAATTTCAACAATTATATTATATAATGTTATGAAATAGATGCAAGGGTGGGTTTTTACTGAATATAGAAAAAGGGATGGCAATGTTTCCGATCCTTGCAATCCATCTTATATTAAATTTTTATGAACTATATATGTAAAAAATATGATATATTATAATATATAATTAGTTAAAAAAGGGAGGTCATTCTGTGAAATTAGCAGAGGCATTAATATTGAGAGCAGATTTGCAAAAGAGAATAGAACAAATTAAAAATAGACTAAGAAATAATGTAATGGTCCAAGAAGGGGACAAGCCAAGTGAAGATCCAGAAGTTCTTTTAAAGGAATTTGAGAATTGCCAATTAGAATTAACAGATATTATAAAGAGAATAAATAAGACAAATAATGAAACCATGTTTAATGAAAAATGGACTTTAGCTGATGCATTAGCTGAAAGGGACGGGTTATGGGAAAAGAGATTAGTCTTATCTCATGTAGCTGAGGAAGCTAGTATTAAACAAGATAGATATTCTAGAACAGAAATTAGATATATTAGCACAGTAAATGTCAAGGAATTACAAAAAGAAATAGATAAATTATCTAAGGAATATAGAGAATTAGATACGAAAATTCAAGGATTAAATTGGACTATAGAATTAATTAATATATAAATTGATTTGGAGGATATTATGGACAGAAATTTAAATTTAACAGAAGGTGAAATTACTAGCACATTGACTAAATTGGCATTGCCAATTATGGGGACATCCTTCATTCAAATGGCCTATAGTTTAACTGATACTATGTGGCTAGGAAGAGCAAGTACCAAAGCTGTGGCAGCAGCAGGAACAGCAGGTAATTTAATGTGGTTTGGTTCAGGATTAATTTTAATCACTCAAATAGGTTTAGGAGTAAGTGTAGCCCAATCCTATGGTAGAGATGATATAGATGCAGTTAAAAAATATATTTCTTATGGATTTCAATTGGATATATTTATTGCAATTATATATTCACTATTATTATTTATTTTTAATTCTCAAATCATAGGATTTTTTAATTTAAATGATGCTGAGGTAGTTAAAATGGCGGAAGAATATCTAAGAATAGTCGCCATAGGGCTTACCTTTCATTTTCTAAATCCAATTTTTTCCACAACGTTAAATAGTACGGGAAATAGTGTAACACCATTTAAACTAAATACTCTGGGCTTAATAGTTAATATGATATTAGATCCTATACTTATTTTTGGACTAGGCCCAATTCCAGCATTAGGTGTAAAAGGTGCAGCCATAGCTACAATATTTGCCCAGTTTATTGTAACTATTGTATTTATAATACTGGGGAAACAAAGTGATGCTGTGTATTCTCATGTAAATTTATTTATTAAACCAGATTTTGAATATATAGGGAAAATGATAAGGCTTGGATTCCCCCCCTTTGTGCAAACTGCCATTCATTCTGGTATAAGTATGATATTGACTAGAATTGTAGCTAATTTTGGAGATACAGCTGTAGCAGTTTTAAATATAGGTTCTCAAATTGAATCCATAGCCTGGATGTCAGCAGAGGGATTTTCTTCTGC
>CAZMBD010000116.1:0-5797 GCA_964564325.1 uncultured Clostridiaceae bacterium | reverse complement strand
AATCCGCTAACAATAATATATGGAATACATTTGTTAGAAATAGAAAGAGCAACGGGATTAAAAATAAATATACATGGACAATATAGAAATAGCATTGAAAAAAATAGGAAAACTATAAATATCAGAAGAACATTGGATAGCTTTAGAACTAGTATGTATAGTGATAGGGAAAGAAAAGTAATTAAATTATTATATATTATTAATGATAACAATAGAAGATTGGATAGGGTATCCACAAATGCTAATCTATATTATCTAGAAAACTTGAACAATATATGGGAGTTTATGCTAAAAAGTATTTTTGATGACCAATACTATGAATTTAATAAGTATTTTCCAAGTGGGCATTACAATTTAAATATAGAAGGGAAAAATTATAAAAAAACCGGATTAAGAATTATACCAGATATAATTAAAGAATATAATAATAAATTATATATAATAGATGCAAAAAACTATTTACCTCATATAAACGGAAATATTCCAGGAAGTGTAGATATTAACAAACAGATATTATATAGGTATTTTTTAAGTAGTGAATTTAATAATAAAAACAAATATGAATTACAAGATATAAAAAATATATTCTTATTGCCAAATGATTTACAGGGAGAAATCATAAAGAAAATTGGGACACATAAAATTACTAACATGAAAGGTACAATGGGAGATATATTTCTATATCAGATAGATTTCAACCATATAGTTGATGCATATATAGGAAATGATAAAAAAATAAAAGATAAAGTATTGAATACAATTGGGAAATAAGGGGGACTAAAATGGAAACTAGCATGACTATTGCGACATTTATAAAAGGACAAGCAAAAAATCTTTGCAGTAAGGTCTATATTGCACCAGATATACCAGACAAAAAGCTAAATAGTGGAATAACTGGAATTACATTAGGTGAAGTAAACCCTGATTATGTATTAGCAATTGCAGATACAAGTCTCTTTGGAAGTGGAAAGGAAGGATGCTTATTTACTGGAGAAAGCATTTATATAAAAGGACTCACCAGTCGCAATAAAATAGAGATTAAATTATCTAATATTAAAAGTGCAGAACATTTAGTTGAAATAATTACTAAAGATAATGGGAAAGTAGCAAAAAAAGAAAAATTAATCCTTATTATGGAAGGTGGAGAAGAAAAGGAATTAACTGGCGATCTCACAGGTATTAAACTAAAGGAATTAAGCTATATGTTTAATGAAATTGCTAATATGGGGGCTAGAGGGGTTGAGTTTACTAATTCATCCCAGTCTATGCCAATTTCCATGATGAATTCAGAGATTAAAAAATCTTACCTTAGAATCTTATGCAACTTTGCTTATTCTGATGATAATATGGTTAACTCACAAGAATATGCAGAAATCACTTCCCTGATGGTTCGTATTGAAGTATCTTCAGAAGATAGGATAGAAATGCGTAATTATATGCTTGATCAAAGCCTTATGATTAGTAATGAAGAACTTCTAAATGCTTTAGACAAAAATCTTAAGGAAGACCAATTTGAAATTGTAAAAAAATCATTAATAAAAGATATGCTTTATATAAATAGAAAAATCAATAGGGAAGAAGAGTGGAAGGATAATCAATATATTATGGAATTACAAAAACTCTTAGGAATACATGAGGATCAAATAAATATAATTTATGAAGCAATTATAAATGATGAAGATATTTTACTTATGAGAAAGAATGATTCAGAGATTGAAAAATCTATTAAGGATATGGCTTCTAAAACAGCTGCAGTAGGTGTCCCCTTGGCTGCAATCTATTTATCTGGCTCAGTAGTAGGTATTAGTGCAGCAGGAATAACCTCAGGTCTTGCAACCCTTGGAATGGGAGGATTATTAGGATTTTCAAGTATGTTTACAGGTATTGGCGTTGCAGTATTACTAGGTATTTGCACATATAAGGGGTTAAAAAAGGTTACTGGAATAGGTGATCTTGAAAATAATAAACAACGGGAATTAATGTTACAGGAAATAATAATTAATTCCCAAAGGTCCCTAGACATGATGATAGAAGATGTAAATGCAATAAGTGTAAAATTAACAGAGGCCCTAGAAGGCCAGGTAGAAACAGAAGTTAAAATTAGAAAGTTATCAGATATTCTAGGAATGCTTACTAAGGGTGCAAAGCTAACATCAGACCATATAAATTATGCTGAAACAGAAAAGATAATTGCTAAATTACCAATGAAACTTGATATTACAAGGTTGATTGAATTGACAAACACACCAACTACAAGCAAATATCGTGAAATAGTATTATCTTGTTATATATCCACAGGTGAAATTCAAGGGGATGGTAGTGGAAAAATTGATTATATACTAGATGATGAAATGCCTATGAATGATTTAAAAAACTTAGCGAAGATATTAGACTTTATCGGCTATAATAATTTAGCAGATGCTTCAGTAGCTTCTCTTAAGGGAAATACTAAAAAATTAATGAATAATATTTTAGGTGAATAATATGAAAAAAAATATTAAGCATGAAGAATTAATAAATGCTGCCAATGCCATGAAAGTCCAAGGACATCAGAGGAATAAGGTCTCTAAACGATTATCAGAATTAGAAACTGATATTGACGAATTAAACAAAAGAAATGAAGAAAGCAATGATCAATTAGATGATCTTTTAGAAATGACTGAGGGGTTAATGGAGGTTAATGGTGTAGGTTATGATGATATTAGCTTTGAAGATAAGGCAAGAGGGGAAACATTAATTGAAATAGAAAGGGAAGAATATAGGAATGTTAAAATAAAAAGATATGAAAAATTGGATTCAGTTAAAATTGAAAATGGAATGACCTGGGAACAATACCTATATGGAGTTGGGCATTATAGTGAAAGGCATTTAATCAATTTGAATAATGATCCATTTGAAGATTTATTAAGTAGCCATGATAAGGCTATCATAGCTGCTAGGGTAAAAAACGATTATACAATGAAGAAAGCTAATTGTGATAAATATGATTATATGATAGGTGCATTTAGTGGAGTTGTAGCAGGGCTTATAGATAGTTTCTTTGTAGGCATGCCAGAGAGTAGTAAACTTGGAAAATGGACTGGAGATCAGACGGATAAGTTTGTTATAAAAACAGCTAAAGTACTAGGGTATAAGCCTAAAGAAACAGGAAATATTAAAATTGAAAATGCAAATTCCTTCCTTGAAGATAGGTACAAGGTAAACTATGATCAGGCAACTGGAAAGGCTGCAAGTGATTTGTTAGGAATGACTATGTCTAATCATCATATTAAATCATTAGGACATGCGCCTGATTTAGTCGGATTAATTTTTTCTATTGTAGATCAATTTAATAGTACATCCCATTTTCTAGATAATGGCAGACTTATTACCTTTGATACGGAGGCATATGAGTTAAGGGGGAATAATTTTATTGCGAAACTATATGCAGGTATATGCAATTGGCTAGGCCATCTTATATCAGATATTGCAGGAAGTTCCACAACAAGGAGAAAATCTTTAGATAATAAGGGCACTGGGATTCCTATGCCACTTTTTGAATTGTTTCAGTTAATTGGGAAGGGTGGAATTAGGGTATATCCATCTAAGGAAAAGTCAGATAAATATAGGGAAATGAGTTTTGCAGATTTTTCCGTTAGGATGTTTGAAGAAGGATATGATGCTAGGTTTGGAATGGCTCAGGCTATTCCAGTGGTAATAAACGAATTATTAATAAGGTTTTTGTGGGGGATGAAATCTTATTTTGTAGATGGATTGTCCTGGGAGGAATCTATATTAGCAAGGAGTAGCCCTAATTTAAGAAGAGTCCTATTAACAGGCCATGGAGTATTATGCCTGGTGGATGGAATAGACGCAGCTGCAAGATCAAAGGGGCAAATTCTTTTATTTGGATTACATCTTAATTTTGTAGCATGGAAGAGACTGGCATTTGCAGGATTAATGGAGGTAAGGGCTCTATATAAAGATAATATGTTGGATTTAAGTGCATTGGAAAATGATTTGCAAAGAGAATGGGACATATTGTATGAAAATAGTAGTGTTGTATAAAAGAGGAGTCCTAGTAGTGCCCAGTGAAACGGGCGGTAGCGAAGTTGAACTGTAGGTACTACCCCCTGTCAGGGGTCGCGAGGCTTGTATCGACCATAAGGGAACTAGAAGTCCGGAGTGATGAATAAAAGCCTAGTAATGGCTAGAAATAGCTGTTATCAGGTTTATGTGCTGTAGTTCTAAATAGAAATGGTATAAGGAATTGACCGATAATTTCTTCAATTTTGTATGATATAATAAATTAAAGAATTATCGGTCTTATATTTAAGGAGGGAATAACTATGGAAAGGAGTTATTACCAAAATTATATAGATGGTTTTTTAAAGGATTCTGAAGATAAAATATTAGGTGTTCTTGCTAAGAACAATGAATTTGAACTAGAGGATAATCAAAGAAGATCCTGGATAAAACAGATAAAGATACTTAAAAATATTTTTAGAAGTATTGATGATGGATTTATTGCTTTTGAATATACTATACCGCGTATGGGAAAGAGAATAGATAATGTATTTTTATATAGAGGAATAGTATTTTTATTGGAGTTCAAAGTAGGTTCAGAAGAATATTATAGACATGACATAGATCAAGTTTATGATTATGGATTAGATCTCAAAAACTTTCACGAAGAGAGTTTGGATAGATATATAGTCCCCATACTTATATCGACGAATAGGAATGAGAGGTCTTTAAGTATACATATTAACAGAGATAAGGTATTTGAACCAATTTGCTGTAATGGATTTAATTTAATTTATATTATAGAGAATATATCTAGGGATTATGGCTTTGAAGATATAGGATATATGAAGTGGATAGAATCTAGATATAGGCCCACACCGACTATAATAGAGGCAGCTCAGGCACTTTATAAGGGACATAATGTAAAGGATATATCTAGGTCAGATTCAGGGGCAAAGAATCTAAATGAGACTACAGATTATATAAATGGAGTAATAGATGACAGTAAAAAAAACAGGAAGAAATCTATTTGTTTTTTGACTGGAGTACCTGGTGCAGGGAAAACTTTGGCAGGGCTTAATATAGGAGCTAGTAGACAGAAGTATGAGGAAGAGGAGCATGCAGTATTTTTATCGGGGAATGGGCCTTTGGTTAGCGTTTTGAGAGAGGCTTTAGCTCGTGATGATAATGAATATAATGGAACTTTGTTGAGTGAGGCAAGAAGAAAATCTAGTGTATTTATCCAAAACATACATCATTTTAGAGATGCAGCTATAAGGGATGAGAGGGCTCCTATAGAAAAGGTAGTTATATTTGATGAGGCCCAAAGAGCTTGGAATAAAAAAGAAACAGAGAGGTTTATGAAGGAAAGAGGAGTAGAGTTAGAACAGTCAGAGCCACATTTTTTAATATCTGTAATGGATAGACATGAGGATTGGGCCTGTATAGTGTGTTTGATACAATGCCACGCACACTCGTGACTTCAGTCGTGAGTTAGTGGCATAGTTTATATGTTATGAATAAATATACATGTAGTTATGAAATATACTTGACTTATATAATAAAATATACTACTCTAAAATTATGGAGTGGGAATTTGTGTAATTTTAGCTATTTTGTAGCTACAGTATCGGAAAATACAGAAGAACAAATAAGAGAGTATATACAAAGTCAAAAACAGAAATAGGAAAAGAGGTGAATTTATCTATGAAAACTGTGATTAAGGGCTATAAATACAGAATATATCCAACAGAAAAACAAAAAGAACTAATAAATAAAACCTTTGGATGCT
>CAZMBD010000115.1:0-5870 GCA_964564325.1 uncultured Clostridiaceae bacterium | reverse complement strand
TACCATTATCTTTATGGACAAATTCTTCAGGTCCACCGCAGTTTGTTGCTATAA
This sequence comes from uncultured Clostridiaceae bacterium, assembly GCA_964564325.1. Taxonomy (GTDB): domain Bacteria; phylum Bacillota; class Clostridia; order Tissierellales; family Tepidimicrobiaceae; genus JAAZMA01. The sequence continues at coordinate 5,816 of CAZMBD010000115.1, read as the reverse complement.
CTGGTAACCCTGCTGCTAAAGCCTCTATATATGCTACACCAAAAGTTTCCAGCTTTGAGGCTAAAACAAAGCAATCACTTTCATGCATTCTTTTTGCAATTTCTTTTCTATCCCTTAAACCCATCAAAAAAATTTGCTCAGTTAGTTTGTATTCAGCTATCATTTGTTCTAGTTTAGACCGCTCTGCCCCTTCACCAAATATATAGAGCTTAACTTTTTTCTTATCTTTAAATGCTATATTAAAAGAATCCACTAGCATGTCCATACTTTTTCTAGGTATTAAGCCTCCCGTTGATACAAACACATAATCGTCATTTTCGTTTTTCCTGCTGATGTAGTTAAAGCTTTCTGTATCAACCATATTGGGAATTACTGTGGCTTTAACTCCAAATTTTTCTTCAATGTTATTAGCAAGAGCCCTACTAACAGTTATGAGTTTGTCTACCTTTGGGTAGGTTTCGGCGCCTAATGTAATGAGTCTAGGCTCTAAAGCCTTATTATTCATTCCTGATAAATGTTCTGTTAGTACAATAGGTATGTTATGCTTTGCTAAAACTTTGGTAGAAATATTGCCATAACCTAAAAAATGTGCGTGTATTATATCAGGTTTACCATATTTTGCTTCAATTCTAGCATACAGTTTTTTAAGACCCCAAATTCGCATCTTGCACAATATTGATTTTGGTATCCTTCCGCCTGGAATATTAATGGCTTCAATTTGAACACCATCTTTTTCGAAGCTTTCCCCCCCCCATTTTCGCCATCTTCTAATAGATCTCACGTCAACTGCAGCATAAATAACTTTATGTCCCGCTTGGACTAGGGCTTTAGATTGATCAAACTCAAAAATTCCATTCATCTTGTATTTCTCTGTTGGATATCCTCTAGCAATTATTAATATATACATTTAAACACCTCGTCCTTTGAAATTTCAACTTTTATAAAGCAAATTAAATTTTTTAGAAATTATATTCCAGTTGTAAACTTTACATAATTTACTTAACCTTGTTGATATTTCACCGTAGTTATCGACAATATCTAATATCTTTTCCGTAATCTCATTTGAATTAGAATCTCAATTTAAGCGCCCATAAGTACAATCATTCCTAACTGTAGTTACAAAATAAAATTATTATAGCCACTTGCTTACAACTAAATGGGCGGTTCCTTTGGGTGGTATCGATAACTTTCAATCTTCACTTAAGCGGCTATTATATAATACTTCCATCACAAATTTAAATATTCTTTCAATAAATACTTACTACTATTTTCAAAATAATAATTTTCTTTAATATTGTTGCAATTTTCCTCAATTCTTTCTAAAGTGTTCTTATTATTCTTTAACTCGATTAGTGAAGCTTTTAATTCTGATTTATCATTTACTACAAATCCTATACCATTTTCTTCAACAAAATCTCCAAGAACTGTATTTTTTGAAACTATTATAGGTAGGCTACATACTATAGCTTCATATAATCTATTAGGCAATGCAACTTTCACTCCTTCTGTCTTTGTGTTGTAAACTGAATATACACAATCTACATTTTCGTATAATTTCACAATTTCCTTCTCATAGTTATAAGGGCCATGTAATTTTACGAATTTTTTATTCTGAGCGATCTTTTGAATTTCATGATAGTTTGGGCCTCCGCCTGCAATAAAAACATCTATATCTTCGTCAATTTCTTCTACAACCTCTATTAGCATTTTTAGCTGTTCAACAAATCTAACAGATCCAATAAATCCTACGGTAAATTTGTCATGTGATTTTTTATTATATTCTTTAAATATGCTTCGGTAAGGTGCATTAGGCATAAATATATATTTTTCTTCATTTGTAAATTTTGAGTAATATACATCCCAGAAATATGGGGAAGTCAATATTAATTTTGATACTTTTCTCATTGATTTCATTTCAATTTTTTTAAGCATAAACATCATGAAATCTCTAACACTACGAATTTTATTTACAGTCCAATGTTTAGGTAAATCTGCAACTTCATATATTATATTAGCTGTTTTTTTCCGAGTTATTTTATAAAAACATGCTATTAATAGCATATCTAAATTACTTACATGGATAATTGCAGGAATTTCTTTTTTTAAAATCCTGAATGATTTAATAAAAAAACGTATCCAAGGAATAATTCTTTTTATGGGCTGCCCCATTGGAGCCTTTAGTAATATTTTTTTCACACTATGATTAGGGTTAATTTCAAATGTTTCTTTTATTTCTTGTCCCCTATCCCAATATAAAACTGTAATCCTAAAATCAGATTCTATGGCTTTTATTCTTTTTAGCATTCTTGGATTGGGAATATGTGAAAGCAGAAATACAACTTTTTTCATTTTTTCACCAACTTCATTATTTAATTTTATTTTTTTATTTCCGATATTACAAATCTCAACTTACCATTTTTAGTTTTAGGAATTACATTTACATATTCAATGTTTATTTTTTCAGTCTCTCCAATTTTAGTTTGCATATTTTTAATTAGTTGTTTTTCATCTTCGATGTTATAATCCCGACCCTTCACGACCCTTATATTTATCTCGCCTATTCTCTTTTGAATAATCTGAGCTTCTGAAATATTAATAAGATTTCTAAAAGCAACGCTAAGTCTACCTATTTTGCTACCATTAGTAAGTGTAATATAGTCATCCTTTCGTCCATCTACAGAAATTATTTCTCTACCATAACTAGTCTCTTTGAATTTTGCAACATCTCCAATTTCATATCTTATGAATGGCATAGCATAGTTGTTTAAAGAGGTTCCTACGACTTTATAGATCTGAAGCTCTGAATCATATATAAATTCTACTGCAGAAAAATCCTCATCTACTAAAATTTTATGGTCTACATCCTCAGAAAAAATAGCTACATTTTCAGCTTGTCCATAGTGTTGATACGGTACAACGCCAAAAGCATTATAAATCATATCTTTCTGTGTATCCATTAAGTTTTCCGATCCTGTAGTAATAAATCTAATTTTATTTTTTAATTCTATATCATTTTCAATCATGTATTGTGCAATTAAACTAATTGCAGAAGGATAACTATGAATCCATTTTATCTTTTTCTTTTCTAGTTCAGAAATATAACTTTCAATATTTTTCTCATTTAGATGATAGACGCTAAAATACACCTGATTTCCTGGTATGTTATATCTCCAAAAAGGTGATTTGTTTTGTTCCAAAGGAACAACATTTTGTCCTCCAAATGTAGCATTATACTCTTCTAATTCTATACCAATGTTGTTTCTTGCTCTCCAAAAGGTTGCAAACTGTTCATGTATTGCTTTAGCGGTGGTGTAAAAAGTTAATCCAGATCCAGTTGTCCCGCTTGTACTTGTTTTAATCATTCTATTTTTGTCAAAATCATCTGATATTAGGTCCTTAAAATTACTCTTTACCATATTTTTTGTTAAGATTGGTATCACCTTTAAATCATCTAAAGTATTTATTGAATCTGGATTTATACCATATTCATCAAAGATCTTTCTATAATACGGCACTGATTGATAGCAGTATCTAATCATTTTTTGCAATCTTTCATCTCTAAATTCACATTTTTGTTCATAAGTCCAATTGCTTCGCTGCTTGTAGCTATGAAGTGTCTTATTGAATTCCGCATTATATCTATTTTTCTTGATCCTTTTTCCTTCAATAGAACAGGCTATATTTTGACCAAGAATAGGTAACTTATTATATACCCTCATCAAATCCATATAGTATACACCCCCTATTTCAGTTGCAAAGAATGTCAGCAATCCTCTTACTAGTAAACCCATCACCGTATGGATTGCTTGCTTTACTCATCTTATCGTATTCATTTTGATCTTCTAGTAGTTGTTTAAATGTTTTATAAATAATCTCTTCATCTGTTCCGACTAACTTTAAAGTTCCAGCAGCTATACCTTCAGGCCTTTCTGTTGTATCTCTCATAACTAGTACAGGCTTTCCCAAGCTTGGAGCTTCTTCTTGAATTCCTCCGCTATCTGTAATTATCATATAAGAGTTGGCAAGAAAATTGTGGAAGTCTAAAACTTCCAGCGGTTCAATAATACGTATCCTATCTGTATCACCTAATATCTCCTGAGCAGCTTCTCTAACGACAGGATTCATATGAATAGGATATATCGCTTTTATATCAGAAGTTTCATCAATTATTCGCTTGATTGCTCTAAACATATTTCTCATTGGCTCACCAAGGTTTTCTCTTCTATGAGCAGTAATCATAATAAGTCTACTATCAGATGCCCAGTCTAGATGTTCATGTGTATAATCATCACGGACCGTCGTCTTAAGTGCATCGATTGCAGTATTACCGGTCACGTAAATAGTTTCAGGATTCTTACCTTCTTTAAGAAGATTCTCTTTTGACAACTCAGTTGGAGAAAAGTTGTAATTTGAGACTATTCCCACAGCTTGTCTATTAAATTCTTCCGGATATGGAGAATATATATCGTAAGTTCGGAGTCCTGCTTCAACATGTCCTACTGGTATCTGCAAATAAAAACATGCTAAAGCTGTTACAAATGTTGTAGAAGTATCACCATGAACTAAAACCACATCAGGCTTAACCTCTTCAAGAACAGCTTTCATTTTTTCAAGAATATTGATTGTCACATCAAACAATGTCTGCCTTGACTTCATAATAGAAAGTTCATAATCTGGTACTACTTCAAATGCATTTTAACCTGATCTAGCATTTCCTTATGTTGACCTGTTACACAAACAATTGTATTTAGTTTTTCTCTTGTCTTAAGTTCTTTGACTAAGGAGCACATCTTAATTGCCTCAGGTCTAGTTCCAAAGACCGCCATTACTTTTTTCATATCTACTCATCCTAACTTATAATTTATATACACCATCAAAATTGCAGATGTTTTTAGTGTCTAGTATCAATTTATCTTTAATCTTTTCAAGATTGTCTTTAATATGGTCATGTCCCACCATAATAACCAGAATTTCTATTTCATTAATAAAGTCTTCAAAGCTTTTAAACTGGTGTTCTGCGATTCTCTCTTTCACAAATGGATCAAATACTTTTACGCCAAAAGCCAGGTGCTCATCCATTCTCTCTAATAATTGCAAAGTAGGACTCTCTCTAGTATCGTCCACATTTTCTTTATATGTCAATCCATATAAACCAACTTTGGATATATCTCTTATGTTATGCTCCCTCATAATGTCCCTGATTCTTTTCAAAACATGAGTAGGCATCGAATCATTAGTCTTTCTAGCGGTTAATATTAGGTTAGTCAAATCGGGATAATCACCAACCAGAAACCACGGATCAACTGAAATACAATGGCCTCCAACACCTGGACCAGGCTGTAATATATTAACTCTGGGATGCTTATTAGCTATTCTTATTATCTCATATACATCCATATTGTCGGCTCTGCAAATCTTAGCCAGCTCGTTTGCAAAAGCAATATTTATATCCCTATATGTATTCTCTACTACCTTTGACATTTCTGCTGATCTGATATCGGTTACAACAATCTCTGCCTTACAAAAACTTGAATATAGCTCCTTTACCTTTTCTCCTATATCTTTTTCATCGGCTCCTATGGTCCTTGAATTGTGCTCAAGCTCATATATCATATTCCCTGGTATAATTCTCTCTGGTGCATGAACAAGGTGAACACCTTCCCCAATTATATAACCCTTCTTTTCAATTTCAGGGCGAACATATCTATCTATTGTCCCTGGTGATACTGTAGATTCAATAATTAATATAGATCCTTTTTCGCATACTTCTAGGACACTATGTGCTGCTGAAATTACAAAAGTAGGATCAAGTTTTT
>CAZMBD010000114.1:0-5881 GCA_964564325.1 uncultured Clostridiaceae bacterium | reverse complement strand
GTTTGAAATTAACTAAAACCTAAAAGTTTACCAATTTGAAATACTAAAACTGCACCAATCCATCCAACTACAAAAGTATATATAGTAGTAAATAGAGCCCATTTATGAGAATTGGTTTCTTTTCTAACAGTGCCTATAACAGCAGCACAAGGAGTGTATAATAGTGTCATTACCATAAACGACATTGCAGTTAGGGGAGTGAAAGCTCCTTGAATTGCAGTTATTAATTTGGCACCTTCTTCTACTCCAGCATATACCATACCTAAAGTAGCTACAACAGCTTCTTTGGCAACTATTCCAGCAAAAAGTCCTACAGAAGCTTGCCATGTTCCAAATCCAGCAGGTTTAAATATTGGTGCAATAAAGGATCCTATCCTAGCTAAAATACTAGTTTCACTATAAGGTTCTACACCAAAAGGCAATACTGCTAATATCCAAAGTGCAGTTACTACTGCAAATATAACAGTTCCTGCTCTTTTTAAGAAACCCCATACTTTATCCCACATATTTCTTAAAACATTTTTTAAAGTAGGCACTCTATAAGGTGGGAGTTCCATTATGAAATAAGAAGATTCTCCTTTAAATAAAGTTTTGCTGAATATTTTACCCATTAGTAGTGCTACGGCAATTCCTAAGAAATAAAGGAAGAATAAAATTAATCCACCTTTATTAGGGAAAAATGCTGCAATAAATACGGAATATATTGGAAGTCTTGCACCACAAGAAATAAACGGATTAATAAGGATTGCAATCATTCTATCTTTTTTACTGTCCAAAGTTCTAGTAGACATTATACCTGGTACATTGCAACCAAAAGATACTAACATTGAAACAAATGTTTTGCCATGTAATCCTAAGGATTTCATTATTCTATCCATTACATAAGCCGCTCTAGCCATATATCCACTGTCTTCTAATATTCCCATAAACATATACATAACCATAATTAATGGAACAAATTCAAAAACAGCACCAAGGCCACCTATTATTCCATCTGATATAAAAGCAGTTAGCATTTCAGGAGCATTGTGACTAGCAAGGAATGAACCTACAGTTTCACCTAAAGCTTCCATTCCACCTGCTACTAATTCTCCTAATATATCTTCTCCGATAAAAAATGTTAATTGAAACATTACAAACATAATTAAAGCAAATATTGGTAATCCAAACCATTTATGAGTAAGTATTCTATCTATTTTATCAGTTGTTGTTTCTGCTTTTATTTCAGGTCTTACAACATTTTTATCTATTGCATTATCAATAAATTCATATCTTTTATCTACAATTTGCAATTCATAATCTTCTGTATTGTCTTTTATTTTATCCATAGCATTTATAAATTCACTAGATAAGTCATGATTATTACTAACTAAATCATGTACATATTCGTCCCCTTCAAGAAGTTTAATAGCAATCCAATGAGAAGGATAATTTAAATCTATATTTCCCATTAGATTTTTTAAATTATCTATTTCTTCGTCTATATCTTTTCCATAAGATATATTAGTTTTAGGATTTTCTGATTTCTTAATCACATCTACGGACTTTTTAACTAAATTATCAAGGCCCTCTTTTTTGGAAGCCACAATAGGAACAATAGGTACTCCTAGTTTTTTTGAAAGTTTATCAATATTAAAACTAATATTTCTAGCTTTTGCTTCATCCATCATATTTAATGCAATGATTACTTTAGCACCCATTTCCATTAATTGAGTAGTTAAATATAGGTTCCGTTCAATATTTGTAGCATCTACTATATTGATTACTATATCAGGATTATCTTTGATTATATAATCCCTTGCAACCATTTCATCTTCAGAATAAGCTCCAAGACTATAAGTACCTGGTAAGTCTACGATTTTGTATGTGTTTCCATCGAAATTAAACTTACCTTCTTTTTTTTCTACAGTAACCCCAGGCCAATTTCCTACATGTTGATTAGCACCTGTAAGTGCGTTAAACAATGTAGTCTTACCACTATTGGGATTACCTACTAAAGCTATAGTATTCACAAAAATTCCTCCTTAGCCATCATAGAATGATAGTCATTATCAATAGATGGTCAAAAAATTTTGCTTATTATTCCACAAAGATATTAGCAGCTTCATCTTTTCTTAAAGTCAGTTTATATCCTCTTAATAATACTTCAATAGGGTCCCCTAAAGGAGCCTTTCCGATTATTTCAACAGTAACTCCAGGTACTACACCCATATCTAATAATCTTTTCTTTATAGAAGTATTTTTTGATATTTCTGTGACTTTAAATTTTTTGCCAATAGGCATAGAATTTAAACTGTTCATATTTTGGCACCTCCTTAAACGAAATTAAGTGATATTGATAATTACTATCATTATCATAATACATTTTTTTAAAAAAAGCAATAGTTAAATTAAAAACAATCCAATTAAATTTTAAAATATATATTTACACTAGGATTAAAATAGGGTGCAATAATGCCACGTCCCGTGGGATAGAGAAAGGAGGACAGGTTAAACAAAAAAGTATTAATTTTATCTAATATAAGGAAGTATTAATTTTACAGTATCTTTTATTAGATTAATTTCTTTTTTAGAACAACGAGATAAAATAATTAACAATTCTTCAAAATTATCATCTATTTCCATATTATAGCTATTGTCTATAGTTTCTAATACAGAAAAAAGTTCTGTTGGATTTATATTTTCATTATGTAAATTATAACCATATAACAAATAATCTACAGATAGATGTAGGGCATTGGAAAGCTTGACCAAGGTTTCTAAGCTCATTTTTCTATCTCCCCTTTCAATTTGTCCTATATAAAAAGGGGATAGATCTACAATTTCTGCAAATTTTTCCCGACTTAAACCCAGTCTTTCTCGTTCTACTCTTATTCTTCCACCTATTTCTTTGAAATTTAGAACCTTTCTATTGTTACTCATTATGCCACACTCCTTATGTTAACCTTATAATTTTAACAGATATAATTAAATAAGCGAATGGCATAAAAAAAACATTGCCAAATAGCATAAAAAGAGTTATCCTAGTAAATAGATATAATTGGAATATTTAGGAGATGATATAATTGAAAGATAAGATCAATATCCATAGAGAATTATTGCATAGAGAATTATCACATGAAGATTTAGAACCAAATTCTAAAGATTATAAAAAACTTTTAAAGTTAAGTCAGGAATTAGATAAACTAATAATAGAATATTATAATGAGGATAATAAAAAGTCCTATTGATTTTTAGCCATAAAAAGTTTATAATAAATATTAAGGTCAGAGAAAGTCAAACCTATAAATTGTGGAGGTTATTTTATGGAATATAAAGATTATTATAAAATTTTAGGTGTAGATAAAGGTGCAAGTAATGAAGAAATAAAAAAAGCTTATAGAAAATTGGCTAAAAAGTATCATCCAGATTTAAACCCAAATGATGAGAAGGCTCAAGAAAAATTTAAAGATATAAATGAGGCCTATGAAGTATTGGGGGATGAGAAAAAAAGAAAGAAATACGATACTTTTGGAAGTAGTTCTAGCTTTACCAATGGACAAAATTTTGATCCATCTCATTTTGGTTTTGAAAACTTTGGCAATGGATATAGTTATACTTATACTACAGGTGGAGAAGGCTTTAGTGATTTTTTCAATATGTTTTTTGGTGGAGAAGATTTTGGTATTTCTGATTTATTTGGGGGTAGAACTAGGACTAGAAACACTTATCAAAGAGAAGTACCTAAATACGATTCAGAAGTGAATATTACCATAGAAGAAGGATATAAGGGAGTAGTTAAACCTTTATCCTTTAGAATAGGAAATGAAAATAAATCTTTGTCAGTTAATGTTCCTAAAGGAATATTGCCCGGGAAAAAAATAAAGATTAAAGGCGAAAAAGCGGGAATTGATGGAGATATTTATCTAAAGATAAATTTTATTTCCAACGAAAATCTAAGATTAGAAGGGCTAGATTTGTATAAGAAGGTAGATCTATTTCCATGGGATGCAGCACTAGGAACTCATATAGTAATAGACACTTTAGATGGCAAAAAAATCAAAATAAAAATTCCTGCAAATATGAAACCAGGTAAAAAAGTCAAAATACCTAAAAAAGGTTATAGAGATATGAAAGGGAAAAGGGGAGATTTATATATTGAAACAAATATAGTAAATCCTCCAAATTTAACTAAGGAACAAAGAAGGCTGTATGAACAACTTAGGGATATATCATCAGAATAAAGGTGGCAAACAAAACGTCCCTTTGCCACCTTTATAATTTTCCTGATTTAAAAATAGATATAAGTAGTAATAATCCAGCTACTCCTGCTCCTAAATAGCCAACAATCCCAATGGCTGAAATGCCATATATTTTTAAACCTACATTTGCATTAATTACCAAAGAAGAACTAATTAAAAGTCCAGCTACTACTACGGCAAATATAAGTCTATTTACCATTTTATTTATTTCGTTAAAATTGTCATCCATATTTTGTATTTGTAAATTTAATTTAAGTCTTCCTTCTAAGGTAGTATTTAGCATTTCTAAGGTTTTAGAAGATAGTTCCAAACTAGATTTAATAGAATAATAAAGTTTAAGTAGTATCTTACTGAAATCCATATTTTTTAAACTATTTTTCATTATTTGTTCTTCAAAATAGGGTAGGGCTATATCTATTAAAGTTAAATCTTTATCAATACTAGCTAAAACTCCTTGAAATATCATCATACCTTTAACTAATAGTATTACATCTTTTGGCATATTAATATTGTTTTTCTTACATACTTCTATGACTTCTTCTAATATTTGAGGAATATCAAATTCATGTATAGACTCATCTATATAGGAATTATACATTATATCAATATCTTTATATAGCTTATCCATATCTATAGGTCCTTTTTTTATACCTATTTTAATTATAGATTTAGTCATAAGTCTAATATCCCCTGTAGCAGCACCTTCTAATATTTCGTTTAAATTTTTTCTTAAACTTAGATCTAAAGAACCCATTAGTCCAAAATCAATATATGCAATGGTATTTTCATGGATTAAAATATTTCCAGGATGAGGATCTGCATGGAAAAATCCATCTTCAAATACTTGCTTAAAATAATTATAGGTGATTTTAGTAGCTATATCATGAGTGTCATAGCCTTCATTTTTCAATTTATTAATATTATCTATTTTAATACCTGAAATATATTCCATAACTAAAATTTTATTAGTGCAGTATTTTTTATAAACTTTTGGACATTTTATAAACTTCACATTTTGATTATTCTCTGAAAACTTAATTATATTATTCATTTCCTCTATGAAATTCAATTCTTTTTCAATAGCAATACTTAATTCATCTACTACTTCTTTCATGTCCACTACTTCTCCAGTAGCAGTAAAATTAATAAAGGGAGCTAATTTTTTAAGTATTTGAATATCAGATAACATTTTTTCTCTCACATTAGGCCTTTGGACTTTAATTACTACTTCTTCTCCTGTTTTAAGTTTAGCAAGATATACTTCTGATAAGGATGCTGATGCAATAGGTATAGTATTAAATTCCATAAAAATATTATCAATATCTCCTTTTAATTCGGTTTCAATAAGTTTTTTCATAATACCAAATTTTTCTGGTTTAACATCATCTTGAAGTTTTTGAAGTTCTTTAATATATTCTTTAGGCAATATATCAGGTCTAGTAGAAAGAATTTGCCCAATCTTAACAAAGGTTGGTCCTAGTTCTTCTAAAACCAGCCTAAGCTCTTTTGGATTTCCTATGCCATTTTTAAAACCATGTTTTACAGAAACAGACATAATTTCTTTAAATCTCTTTTTTACATAATTAGTATTATCCATAGCAAATGAAACACCTTGTAAACAAGGTGTTTCATCTCCCCCC
>CAZMBD010000113.1:4549-5903 GCA_964564325.1 uncultured Clostridiaceae bacterium | reverse complement strand
AGTATTGCAGGTGCCTATTGGCGTGGAGACGAAAACAATAAAATGCTACAAAGGATATATGGTACAACTTACGAAAAGAAAAAAGATTTAGAAGAATATTTAAATAGATTAGAAGAAGCTAAGAAAAGAGACCATAGAAAATTAGGTAAAGAACTAGATTTATTTAGTATTCAAGAAGAGGGACCAGGATTTCCATTTTTCCATCCAAATGGTATGGTAGTTAGAAATATTTTGGAAAGTTTTTGGAAAGAAGAACATGTTAAAAGGGGTTATGATGAAATAAAAACTCCCTTAATTTTAAATGAAGAATTATGGCATAGATCGGGTCACTGGGACCATTATAGAGAAAATATGTATTTTACAGAAATAGATGAAAAAGATTATGCCATAAAGCCAATGAACTGCCCAGGTTCCATATTAGTATATAAATCTCATATGTATAGCTATAGAGATTTACCTCTTAGGTGGGGGGAACTAGGCTTAGTTCATAGACATGAGCTTTCAGGAACTTTACATGGCTTAATGAGAGTTAGATCTTTTACTCAAGACGATGCTCATTTATATATGTTACCATCTCAAGTAAAGGAAGAATTAATTGGAGTAATAGAACTAGCAGATTATATGTATTCAGTCTTTAGATTTAAATACCATGTAGAATTATCTACTAGACCAGAAGATTCCATGGGAACTGAAGAACAATGGGAATTAGCTACAAACAGCTTAAAAGAAGCCTTAGAGGAAAAAGAAATAGATTATATTATTAATGAAGGTGATGGGGCGTTCTATGGGCCAAAGATAGATTTTCATTTAGAAGATGCTATAGGTAGAACTTGGCAATGTGGTACAATCCAATTGGATTTTCAAATGCCAGAAAGATTTGATATTAGCTATGTAGATAAGGACAATGAAAAGAAGAGACCAGTTATGATTCATAGAACAATATTAGGTAGTATTGAAAGATTTATGGGAATTTTAATTGAACATTATGCAGGAAAATTCCCAGTATGGCTAGCACCTGTTCAAGCTACTATTTTGCCAATCTCTGATAAATTTAATGATTATGCCTATGAAATTAAAAAAGAAATGAAAGATAAAGGTCTTAGGATTAGCATAGATGATAGAGCTGAAAAAATTGGCTATAAAATTAGAGAAGCCAGACTTAAAAGAATTCCTTATATGCTAATAGTAGGAGAAAAAGAAGTTGATGGTAGATTAGTATCTGTAAATAAGAGAGATGAAGGAGATATTGGTCAATTTAAATTAGAAGAATTTGTAGACAAAATAATAGAAGAAGTAGAAGAAAAGAAATAGAAAGTAGGGGCGACCGTTGGTCGCCCTCACATGCACCAGGGAC
>CAZMBD010000113.1:0-4449 GCA_964564325.1 uncultured Clostridiaceae bacterium | reverse complement strand
TGCACCAGGGACAGTTCTTGGTGCACTACCATTATTTTACAATTCAATATTTGCAATTCACAATTTCCGCCAAGGGTGAACAAACTATGTTGCACAATCAAAGGGTTTTTCATGAATTTTAAATATTTCATTTAATCTTTCACTATCTATGTTTTCTTTTTCCAAAAGTTCATCTGCAATAAAATTTAATATATCTTTATTTTCTTCTAGTATTTTTTTAGCTTCTTCATAACGTTTTTCTAAAATATCTTTCATCTCAAGTCTTATTAGATCATAATTATGTCTTATATAATTTTCATCTAAAGCTACAGGCCCGAGATTACTCATACCATAACTGCATACCATTTCCCTTGCTATATGGGTAGCCTTATCTAAATCATCTTTAGCACCAGTGGTAATTTCATTAAAAATCAACTCTTCTGCCGCTCTACCTGCCAATAGTGCTGAAATTTTATTCATTAACTCTTTTTCAGTTAATAAATATCTGTCTTCCTCAGGAAATTTTAGAACATACCCTAAGGCTTTTCCTCTAGGGATTATGGAGATTTTTTGAACCATATCGGTTTTAAGTATTTTAGAAACTATAGCATGACCTGCCTCATGTATAGCTACAGTTTTTTTCTCTCTTAGTAAAACAGTAGGGTTTTTTACCTCCAGTCCTGCTAACACTCTTTCTATAGCTGCATCAAAATGGCTTATGCTAATTTTATTTTTATTATTTCTCACTGCAATTATAGCTGCTTCGTTGGCAATGTTGGCCAAATCTGCACCAGAAAGTCCATGGGTTTTTTTAGCTATATCCTTAATATTTATAGATTTATCTAGAGGTTTATTCTTAGTGTGTACTTCTAAGATTTTTTCTCTAGCATTCATATTTGGATTTCCTACAAAAATATGTCTATCAAATCTACCAGGTCTTAAAAGTGCTTCATCTAGTAAATCTAATCTATTAGTGGCACCGATGATTATGACTGTATCATCTGTATTGAAACCATCCATTTCAACTAATAGTTGATTTAATGTTTGGTCTTTTTCATTATTAGAATCTAAGTTTCTTTTTGTACCTATGGCATCTATTTCATCAATAAATATAATACTTGGTGCTTCTTTTTTTGCCTTTTCAAAAAGAGTTCTCACTCTTTTAGCACCAACACCTACGTATTTTTCAACAAATTCTGAACCGCTGGCATATAGAAAAGTAGAATAAGTTTCTCCTGCAACAGCTTTAGCTAGTAATGTTTTCCCTGTGCCAGGAGGACCATAGAACAAAATCCCCTTAGGGATTCTTGCACCCATCTTTCTATATTTATAAGAATTGTTAATGAAATCTATGGTTTCTTGTAATTCCTCCTTTATTTCTTCCAATCCAGCTACGTCATTAAAAGAAATATTTGGTTTATCTCTATTTCTATTGTTTTCATTTTCATTGGCTAAAACAGAAGGCATTAATTGAGGTTTATCATTTGCCTTTATATAATAGACTAAAAGAACTAGTGTAAGCGTCCATATAGCCAATTTATCTACAGCTTTTACCTTTTCAAAATTAGAATTTGGATAAAATATATCATAGATAAATATGGTAGATGTAATTACTGCTATTATTAAAATTAGTGAAAAGAGTCTTTTTTTATTCAATTTATCGCCACCTTATTTCTATTTTTCTAAATACTAGTTTAACCATTTAAATTTTTAATATAAAAATTAATTTAATTTTAAAAAATATTTTCAATTAAAAAATGTTAAGGCTTATGATATAATATATTTAGGGTAGTTTTTAATAGTAAATTACATATTTCAGGGAATAATATAAAAAATGTAATTAAAACTAGAGAGGATATGAGGTGATTAGATGGAGTTTATTAAATTGATTGAATCTTATGAGAAAGATATAGTTAAATCTACTCAGGAGATTATTAGAATTAAATCTGTAGAGGAAGAGGCAAAACCAAAAATGCCCTTTGGAGAAGGGCCAGCTAAAGCACTAGAATATGCATTAAATTTAGCTGAAGACATGGGCTTTAAAACTAAAAATTTGGACAATTATGCAGCCCATGCAGATTTAGGAGATGGGGAAGAAATAGTAGGAGTATTAGTTCATCTAGATGTGGTACCTGAAGGAGATGGTTGGATATATCCCCCATATGCTGCAGAAATTCACGATGGTAAGATTTACGGCAGAGGAACTAATGATGATAAGGGACCTGCAATTGCCTGTATGTATGCTATGAAGGCATTAAAGGAGTCAGGTATTCCATTAAGTAGGAAAATCAGAATAATATTTGGTACCAATGAAGAAACAGGTTGGGGTTGTATGAAACACTACTTTGCTCATGAAAAGGCACCAGATATGGCTTTTACCCCCGATGCAGAATTTCCTGTAATCCATGGAGAAAAGGGTATAATTATCTTTGATTTAGTAGAAAATTTAGATTTAAATGCTCAAAAAGGGATTACTTTAAAGAGCGTCAAGGGCGGCAATGCTCCAAATATGGTTCCAGATTATTGTGAAGCCATATTAGAAACAAAAGATATAAGTTCAGTAGAAGAAAAGTTAAATAAATTCACAATGGAAAAAAACTATCCATTGACATTGGAAAAGGATGGAGAAAATATAAAAATAATTGCTAAAGGTATATCTGCCCATGGCAGTACTCCTGAGAAGGGGGAAAATGCAATTAGCTATTTATTTGCATTTTTAGGTGAAATATTAGATAAAGATAGTGAAATATATGATTTTGTAAATATGTACAATGAAAAGATTGCTTTTAAACACCATGGAGAAGGTATTGGATGTGGTTTTGAAGATGATGTTTCTGGTAAGCTTAATTTCAATCCAGGTATGATTAAGGTAGATGAAAACCAAGCAAAACTAACTATTAATGTAAGATATCCAATTAAGTCTAGTGCTGAAGAGGTATATGAAGGCATAAGAAATAGTTTATCTGGCACAGGGATTCAATTAATTGAAGGCGATGGAGATACAAAACCATTATATGTACCTAAGGATAATTTCTTAGTAGAAAAATTGATGAAAGTATATAAAGAACAAACAGGTGATATAGACTCAGAACCTATAACTATAGGTGGGGGAACTTATGCTAGAGCTATGGACAATGCAGTAGCTTTTGGTCCACTTTTTCCAGGGCAGGAAGAGGTGGCTCATCAAAAAAATGAATATATTTCAATAGAAGATTTAATGAAAATTACAAAGATATATGCTCATGCATTATATGAATTGGCAAAATAAAGTTTATAAAAAACATTTGACAAAATATATTTTCTAACATATAATAACAATGGTAGTTATTTAAGTAGAAGTATCCGCTTCTCACCTTATAGCTAGGGCTCATAAGGTTAAGTTAAAAAGAAAAATGGCTTTTTGCCATTTGACTTTCTTATGTCTATAAGCGGGTACTTGTGCCCGCTTTTTTGTTTATAAAAAATTAGGAGGTGGAGTAATATTAAAGAGCTTCAAATTAATGAAGAAATAAGGGAAAGAGAAGTAAGATTAATTGATGTAGATGGGGAACAAGTAGGTGTGGTGCCTATAAAAAAGGCATTAGATATGGCCTATGATCAAAAGATGGATTTGGTAAAGGTAGCTCCAAATGCTAGGCCGCCAGTATGCAGAATTATGGACTATGGAAAATACAAATACGAATTGGCTAAAAAAGAAAAGGAAGCTAAGAAAAACCAAAAAGTTATAAATGTAAAAGAAGTAAGAATGACCCCAAATATTGAAGATCATGATTTAAATGTAAAAGCTAGAAGAGCTATTGATTTTCTAAAAAATGGAGATAAAGTTAAAGTAAGTGTTAGATTTAGAGGTAGAGAATTAGGTCATACTGAAGCTGGAGAAGAAGTCTTGATGAATTTTGCAGAAATAACTTCAGAGTATGGGGTCATAGATAAAAAACCTAAAATGGAAGGTAGAAGTATGGTAATGTACCTAGTTCCAAAAACTGAGTAGGCAGAGGAGGTAAATAATATGGCAAAGATGAAAACTCATAGAGGAGCAGCAAAAAGATTTAAAAGAACAGGTTCTGGTAAAATAAGAAGATATAAAGCATATAAATCTCACAAAACTGGGAAAAAATCTCCTAAGAGAGTTAGAAATTTAAGACAGCCAGCTTTAGTAAGTAAAAGCGATCAAAAAAGAATCGATTCACTAATACCATAAATCGTAAATAGATAAGAATTTTTAAGGGAGGTAGCAAAAATGGCAAGAGTTAAAGGCGGTGTTACTGCCAAGAAAAGACATAAAAAAGTATTGAAACAAGCTAAGGGTTATTATGGTGCGAAAAGCAAATTATATAGACCTGCAAATCAAGCAGTTATGAAATCTTTAGATTATGCATATTCAGGACGTAAGCAAAGAAAAAGAGATTTCAGAAAACTTTGGATTTCTAGAATCAATGCAGCTGCTAGACAAAATGGAATGAATTATAG
>CAZMBD010000112.1:0-5944 GCA_964564325.1 uncultured Clostridiaceae bacterium | reverse complement strand
TCAGCTGGTTAGAGCGCACGCCTGATAAGCGTGAGGTCGGTGGTTCGAGTCCACCTAGGCCCACCATTTATTTAACTTTGAGCTAGTATATCTAGCTTTTTCTTTTCTTTAAAATTCTTATAATAAAGTATATTTTAAATCATTAGAGGAATTGCTTAAAGCTGTAAATGATGGTGAAGTTGAATTTGGAGTAGTTGATTTGGGAGTTTTTAACTATATGAATAAAGATAATATTTATGATAATATTAAGATAATTGATAGTTTGAATTTTAATCGTCCACTTTATGTAGCTTTTAATGATGAATCTTTGAGAGATAAGTTTAATACTTATATACAAGAACATACTAAACAAATAGAAAACAAGATTATATAATTAATAAGTGTAATTAAATATAAAAGGGGTAAGAGTAAGTATCTTACTCCTTTTGTAGTGTACCCCCATTATTTTGATAACAAGGACGTGATAAAAATGATATTTGATGCACATGGAGACATATGGACAGATGTTACAGTGAAAAGGCAAGAGGGCAAGGAAGATGTATTTAAAAATTTTCATTTAGAAAAATATAAAAAAGGCCAAGTAAATGCTGGAATATTTGTAATTTGGATTGATCCTCCAAATGATAAAAATCCAAGACAAAGAGCTTTAGAAATAATTGAAAATATGTCAGTTGAAATAACGACTAATCAAGATATATTTAAAATTGTAAAAAACTATGACGACATAAAAGAAGGATTAGATACTAATAGGTTTGCAATACTAATAGGGTCAGAAGGGCTTAGTTATATTGGTAAAAATGTAGATCTTTTAAATGCATTATACTTATTTGGCGTTAGACATGCGACTTTGACTTGGAATGAAGAAAATGAATTGGCAACTGGAGTAAAAGGCAATCCAGATAGAGGCTTGACACAATATGGTGTAGAAGCAGTTAAAAGATTAGAACAATTAGGAATAATAGTTGACGTATCTCACGCTAATGAAAAAACATTTTGGGATATATGTAAAATAACTACAAAGCCTATAATAGCATCTCATTCTAATTGCAAAGCACTATGCAATGCTCCACGAAATCTTTCTGATGAACAATTGAAAGCTATAAAAGAAAAAGGAGGAGTAGTTGGATTAAATGCTTTTTCAGAGTTTGTTGCAGACAGAGTTGAAGATAGAGATATTGAACATTTAGCAAATCATATTGACCACATGGTTGAAGTTATGGGAATAGAACATGTAGGATTTGGTTTTGACTTTGATGATTATCTAGAAGGAGATACATTAAGTTCATTTGCAGAAGGAGATGTCAAGACATTAGGGTTTGAAAATATAAGCAAAGTTCCAAAAATAATTGAAATATTAGAAAGAAAAGGTTATTCCAAAGATGATATAGAAAAAATTAAATATAAAAATTTTCTAAGAATCATTAAACAGATACTAGGCTAAATCAAATAACTACCTTTTTGGACACAATTTGGATTGCTAATAGGGTGTTTTGCTTATTTAAATACCAGAAATGGTTTGAAATGATTCCAAAGATGTTTGTACTAGGTAGAGGAGCATAGGTGAAGGATGTATTGATTAAGAAAAGCAGTTTGGAAAAAGATAATAGCTAGGGATTGAGTTGATTTCAGTCTCTAGCTATTTATTTTTATAGAAAAAAGGTTTAGTTTAAGTGAAATAGTAGAAATTTGTTTAACATTAATAAGGGGAAAACCATATATTTATATAAAGATAGAGATTATCTATGGAAAAAAACATGTAGATAAACATTACGATTTATAGAGAAGCAGATTAATCTTATTATGAATGCTATAAAAAATTACATAAGCATAAATGAAAACTTGATATAGCTTAGATAAATTTCATAATAGGGAGTGAGACAAGTGGAAAAAGTTCATGAATCAGCTTGTTATGATAAATATGATGCTGAAGCATATAAAAATACAAAAAAAGTTAATAAAGGGATTAAAGAGGGTTTCTATGATGTGTTCAAAAGAATCATGGATATTATATTAGCATTTATAGGTTTAATAATTGGCATTCCATTAATAATTATATTTGGTGTCGCTATAGCATTGGAGACTAAAGGTGGAATTTTTTATAGTCAAGAAAGAGTTGGAAAAGGTGGAAAGGTATTTAAAATTTATAAACTTCGTTCTATGCTACCTAATGCAGAGGAAAATGGTGCCCAGTGGGCTATAAATAATGATCCAAGAATTACAAAAGTTGGTGGCTTCATTAGAAAGAAAAGAATAGATGAAATTCCACAGTTATTTAATGTACTTAAAGGTGATATGAGTATTATAGGGCCTAGACCTGAAAGACCTATATTTACTGAAAAATTCAATAGAGAAATACCAGGTTTTATAAACAGATTACAAGTAAAATCTGGGATAACTGGTTGGGCACAGGTCAATGGTGGATATGAAATAACTCCAAAGGAAAAATGGAAATTAGATATGTATTATATAGAAAATAGAAGTATTAAGTTGGACTTACTTATTATTTTCAAAACGATTAAAATTGTTTTGACTGGAGATGGTGCAAGATAAAAGGAGATGAATCATTTGAATATTTTGGTGTCAGGTGGAGCAGGGTTTATAGGTTCAAATTTAGTGGATAGATTGATAAAAGAAGGGAATAAAGTTGTAGTTATAGATAATTTATCAACAGGCAAAACAGAAAATGTGCATAATAAAGCAAAAATTTATCAATTAGATATATGTAGTAAGAAAATAGTGGACGTGTTTAAAAAAGAAAAGATAGATATTGTTTACCATAAAGCTGCACAAGTTGATGTACAAAAGTCAATTGAAGATCCTATACTTGATGTCAATGTGAACATACTTGGAACAGTTAATATTTTAGAAGCTTGTAAAGAAACTAATGTGAAAAAAATTATATATCCATCTTCAGCAGCAGTTTATGGAGAACCAAAGTACCTAGGAATAGATGAAAAGCATCCTATAAGTCCTATATCTTCTTATGGAATTTCTAAATATACTCCAGAAAATTATATTAGAATATATAATGAACTTTACAATATAGATTATACCATCCTTAGATATTCTAATGTATACGGTATAAGACAAGATTCTAAAGGTGAAGGTGGCGTTATTGATATATTTATGAAAAAAATTTTAATTGGTGAATCTCCATCTATATTTGGAGATGGCAGTATTACAAGAGATTTTATCTATGTTGAAGATATTGTAGAAGCTAATATCAAAGCCTTAAATAGAGGAAGTGAAGAAGTGCTTAATATAGGGACTGGGAAAGGGACTTCTATTAAGGAACTTTTCAATATGATGAAAGAAATTTTAGAGATAGATATAAAAGTGAAATATGAAAAAGAGCGAAAAGGAGATATAAAGAATTCGTTTTTTAATATTAACAAGGCTAAAGAAAAATTAGGATGGACTCCTCAATACAGATTAGAAGAAGGTCTAAATAAGACAATTAAATACTATGAGAAAACTCTAATAAAGAGGTAATAGAATGAAAAGAATTTGGATATTAAATCACTATGGTGAACCGCCAAAAATAGGAACAAATACAAGGCATTATAAATTTGCATTAGAATTAATTAAAAGAGGATATGATATACGAATTTTTACCTCTAGCACAATACATAGGACAAATATAAATTATATTAATAATAGGAAATTTTTAGAAAAAGAAATTGAAGGAGCTCCATTTATATTTGTGAGAACTTGTAATTATAAAGGTAATGGAATTAATAGAATAAGAAACATGATGCAATATGCAATAAGAGTATTGCTGATTACTAAAAAATTTCAGAAACCGGATGTAATATATGCATCATCACCTCATCCATTAACATGGTTATCAGCATATTTAATTGCTAAGAGATATAATGCAAAATTTATAGTAGAAACTAGAGATCTTTGGCCAGAAACATTAGTAGCAATGAAGAAAATAAGTAGAAATAGTATAACTGCAAAGATACTTTATAAATTAGAGAAGTTTATATACAAAAAAGCAGATAAGCTTGTTTTTACAATGGAAGGGGGAAAAGACTATGTTGAGAGTATAGGGGTAGACATATCTAAAGTTAGATATATAAATAATGGAGTTGATGTAGAAGAATTTAATCATAATAAAGAAAACAACATTTATAAAGATAAAGATTTAGATAACAATAACACATTTAAAATACTTTATACAGGTTCTATGGGACCATCTAATGGTATAAAATATTTGGTTGAATCAGCAAAAATATTACAGGATAAAGGTATTTTAGATATAAAGTTTATTTTATTTGGGGATGGTTATACAAAAAATGAATTACAAAAATTTGCAAATAATAATAATTTGAAAAATATAGTTTTTAAGGGCAGAGTTGATAAAAAATATATTCCCTGTATATTATCTAAATCTAATTTAAATGTTTTTTGTGTAGAACATATACCTGAAGTAGATAAATATAGTTTAAGCCCAAATAAGTTATTTGATTACTTTGCTTCAGCTAAACCAATATTATCGAATATTGAATGTGGGTATGATTTAATAGAACAATATAGAAGTGGGATTACAGTACAAGGTGGTTCAGCAGAAGCCTTAGCAGAAGGTATACTAAAATTTTACAAAATGTCTAAAAAAGATTATGACGAATATTGTAATAATGCATTAAAAGCAGCTCAAGATTTTGATTATAAAGTTTTGACAGATAAATTAGAAAAAGTAATAAATCGCCTATAATTATCATGATCAAATTTATTTTGGAGGAATATTTTTATGAAAGTTGTAACAATTGTAGGGGCAAGACCTCAGTTTATAAAAGGAGGGATTGTATCTAAAAAAATAAGAGAGAATGGAATAGATGAAGTTATTATTCATACGGGACAACACTATGATAATTATATGTCTGATGTATTTTTCGAAGAATTAAAAATTCCAAGTCCAAAGTACAATCTAGGGATAGGTTCAGGAACACATGGTCAACAGACAGGTGAAATGCTTATAAAAATTGAAAAGGTATTAATAAAGGAAAATCCAGATATGGTTATCGTATATGGTGATACAAATTCTACTTTAGCAGGAGCACTTGCGGCAACTAAACTGTATATTCCAGTAGCACATATAGAAGCAGGTCCAAGAGATTATGCAGATAATCCTGAAGAAAAGAATAGAAAATTAACAGATCATATTTCAAATCTATTATTTTGTCCGACAAAATCAAGTGTAAATTGTTTAAAAAAAGAAGGATTAAACAAAGGTGTTTATCTTGTTGGGGATGTAATGTATGATGCAGCTATATATTATTATAATATTGCAACAGAACATAAAAAGCTTAAAGATTATATTAGTGAATTAAATTTGTTAACAGAAAATAGTAAAATCAAAAAAATAAAAGAAAACGAATATTATTTATGTACTATACATAGGGAAGAAAACACAAGGTGTTTAGAAGAAGTAAAGGAAATATTAGAAGGCTTAAATAGTTTAGATAAGTTTGTACTATTTCCAATTCACCCAAGAACTTATAAATTAGTTGCAAATGAAATTAAAAGTTATAAAAATATTATTTTTGTAGAACCTGTAGGATATTTTTCGATGTTGGTATTTACTAAAAATGCTTTTAAAGTAATTACTGATTCAGGAGGAGTGATGAGAGAAGCATTTTTCTTTAAGAAACAATGCATAACAATAAACATTCCTTTATGCCTTCCTGAATTATTAGAAAATAAATGGAATATTGTTGTAGAACGAAGTAAAGATGAGATTATTAGTGTAGCCACAAGTAAGCATAAATATATAGAACCAAGAAATTATTTTGGAAATGGTGATGCATCAGATAAAATTGCTAAGGTAATAAAAAAATATATACAATGTATTTGTCAAGTGAATATTCCCCTCTATTTGAATCGAAAATTCCTCTAGTTAAGGTAAAAAAATTATTGCTTTTCTAACCAAAGCTGTGTC
>CAZMBD010000111.1:3936-6054 GCA_964564325.1 uncultured Clostridiaceae bacterium | reverse complement strand
CTAAGGAAGAATATATTTTTAGATACTTTCAAGTAGATAGGGAAAATAGTCATTGGGAACAGGGTGGTCCTACTGTATATATGCTAACAGAGGAAAGCCAAGAGATGATATTTATAACTAGGGAAGTCTTAGAAGAATTTGGTTTTGATTTAGAACAATTTTACACTCTTCAATTAATTAAAACTGGTAACTTTTCCAAAGCTAAAAATAGTATAGATAGTCTTATAGCAAGGGTAAAAGTTCTAATTAATAGAGAAAAGGACTATAGAAGGGATATTATAAGGGATCCACAAAATATTTTTTTCGACAGAAGTATTAGAGGTAAAAAAACTGAAGAAGAAATAAAGGAGCAATTTGAGGAAGAAAGAAAAGTATTTGAAAATATGTTTTCGTGGCAAAGTAGATACGATTCTTTACCAGATGATAAAAAACAAGAGGCAGAAATGATGTTTGAAAACCTAGAAAGGGCAAGGAGTTTACACGATACTTTGGCAAAACATGTTATGGAAAACTTAGCTTTAGAAATGGAAATCAGAGTTAAATATCCAGAGTCTTTTTGGAAGGTTTCAAACTATAGTTTTAAAAAGGATATTTGGCAGGATAATATAGTTAAAAATGGATTAAGACATTTGGAAGATTTAGAAAAGGTAATTGCTCCCTTATTCTCACCAAGAGTTGAATTTATATATCCACTGGATTGGGCTTGGTCTGAGCAATTGATTAAGCATAGGAAAAGTGAAAAGACTGTAGATTATAAAATTATCGAAGAACACTGGAATTTTAAAGAAGTAGATTGGGATTTATTAGTGGAACTTTGGCAGGATATATTTTTAGAATTACTTGAAGAAGGAAGTTTTTCTATATTGGAATTAAATCATATAGAAGAAACAGAAAAAGAAAAGTGGTTAAGGCAAAGGGCTAATATCGACATTTTTATGATTTTTGTTATTTCTTCAGTTGTATTAGATTTAAATTATATAGGGGAAGATGAAAGGCTTAAATTATATAAATTGGTTTGTGAAAAGGATCCTAGATTAAAGGCATTACAAGGGAAAAAGGTTTTATCTAAATTGGAAAATACAGAAGAAAGGTTTATTTGGAAAGAATTATTTATCTCTCCATTTACTATTTATCTTGAGGAGTGAGTATATGAATTATACAAGCGAAGATATAAAATTGGCCAGTGAATTGTTTTTTCATTTATTAAATAATAGAATTCTTCCTGCTAATGATGTATTGGCCAGCCAATACTATGACAATAACGAAATTAGAGAAATTTTAGAAAATATGGCAGAGGAAGGTGGACTTAGAATATTTGGCACTAGAGAAAATTTGCATTTAGTAAGTAACGGAGAAGATTCTATATTTGCTACTACCTATACTCAAATGAAAGAAAAATACAATAGATTAGAAAGAAAAAAGCATTTTTATTTGGCTAATATTATTATTTGCCTATACTTGGCAGAAATAGATAGGGAAAATAATTTTTCTTTTAGAATTGAAGATGCAGGAATTTCCTATTATAAATTAGAAGAAATCATAACAGATACATTGGATTCTTGGAAAAAACGAAATAAAGATGAAAATTTTTCTGAAGACTTTGCCATTTCCGTAGATGAAGTCCATCATCTTTGGACTATGGAAATGTCCCATTCTAAAGAGGCAAAAGATGGAACTGGTTTTAGCTTATCTTCTAAAACTAGACTAGGTTTTATATATGAAGCCTTAAAGCCTTTGGAGGATGAAAAATTAATTATAAATTTACCTAAGGAAAATAGAATAATTCCAAAGGAAGAATTATATGAAAGATTAAATATCTTATATCATGGCGGAGATAGATATGAGGAAATTATGGAACTTATAAAAGCAACTAAGGAGGAAAATTATGCCTAAACTTTCTAAAATCCGACTAACAGGCTGTAAATATGAGGGCTTGAGAAAGGAACATGAAAACTCCATATTTGATTTAACTAAGGATGGAAATCCAGATCATGCTCTTTTTACCTTAGTAAATGGCGGGGGAAAAGGGGTAATGATGCAGTTTATATTTCAATTATTATTACCAGAAACTAGATGGGGGAAAAACAATGGAAATAAGATACTATCTACATTTTATGA
>CAZMBD010000111.1:0-3836 GCA_964564325.1 uncultured Clostridiaceae bacterium | reverse complement strand
CAATCTAGTGTAAAGAGAAAAGATGGAGATTATTATAGATATTTGGAAAGTAGAGGCATATACAGATCAGAATGGGTTAATTTAAAAGCTATTAATAAATCAGAAGGCGGCGCAGGAGATTATTTTATTGGTGCCAGTGACAATAAGGCTATTTTTGACAAAGTAATTATACCAGCCATTAGTGAAAACATTAGAAATTATAGCTATGACGATAGGGATAATTTAGTGGAAATGTTTAAAAGTAATCTTTCTATAACTAAGGATTTGCCCATACTTATAAAACGAGAAGGAGATTACAAGGGACTTTTAGTAGAAATAGAACCTTTAATTGAAAATGCAGATAGTGGTTCTAGATTTATAGATATTAGAGATAGATTAATTCAAGAAGGCAATGATATATACTATATTTTAAATGATGAATTTAACAAAAAGGAACAGGAAATCGAGAAATGGACAAATGAAAAAGATAAGACTGAAGATGAAAGACGCAGTTTAGAATTTAAAAAGGACAATATATATTACAATATTGACTTTAGAGAATTGAAAAGAAATCAAGAAGAAGCTTTGAATTTAGAAAACACCATTAAAGAAAAATCCATAGAAATTGAAGAATATAGAGAAGAACTAAAGCTATATAAAATAAATAAAGTACTATACTATAAAGATAAAACTGAAGGAGAAATTCAATATAAGCTTTTAGAAAAAGAAAGATTAATAAATGCACTAGGTATATCAGATATTAAAGAGAAGGCTTTAGAATTAGAAGATGAAATAGAATTAGAATGGGAAAAGTTAAAAAAGCAATGGTTAAATTATGAAAATCAATATATTGGCTATATAAACTACACAAATCAAATTATAGAAAACAATAATAATAAAATTAAAAAATATAATTTAAAGAAAAGTCAATTGCAAAATGAAATCAATAAATTTGAAATAAAAAAGGGAAATTTAAATAAGAAGAAATTAGAATTAGAAAAATATTATGATGCTATGAGTTTGGCTTTTCCTGAAAGAATAGTTGAGGATTTAGATAAGCTAAAAATAGAAACTGAAGAAATTATAGAAAGTTTAGTGTCAGAGATAAATTCTCTTAAAGAAAAAATAATTACAATAAAAGAAGAAATCAATAAATTAAATTATATTAAAGAACAAAAAGAAAAGGATTTGGAGGCTTTAAATAAAAAAATAGAGATCCAAGAAAAATTGGAATTAGAAATTGCGAAAAAAATATCTAAGCAATTATTAGAAAGTTATGATGGTGCATTACTAAATCATAATTGGTTTTTAAATAAGGGAGAGGAATTAAAGTTTCTAGAAAACAAAAAAAGGGAAGATCTAGAAAAAATACAGCGAACTATTTGGGAGAAAAATATAGATAAATCTTTAAATAAAGAAGAATACTTTGTTCCCAATAAAGATGTTTTTAAAATTAAAGATGAAATAAAACAATTGGGAATTCATGTGGAAACGGGAACAGAGTTTTTAAATAGTTTAGATGAAGAAGAGGAGAAAAATCATATTATTGATAAATTTCCTGGATTTATTTATTCACTAGTTATAGGGAATGAAAGAGATTGGGAATTAGTTCAAAGAAATTTAGATTCTGATATATTTTTAAATAATTTAGTGCCTATTTATATTCGTTCGGAAATGAAAGAAGGGGATAGTAGCTTTAAAACCTTATTTGGCAAGGCCTATGAATTAGTAAATATAAAGAATTATACTAATTGGAAAAATGCTATGGAAGTAGAAATAGAGAGACTTTGTGAAACTGAAGAAAAAATTAAAGAGGATTTAAAAAATATAAATGAATTAAATCAAGAATTAGTTCATATTTCCAAAATAGATACCAGCTTTATATTAAAACAAAAATATAGAGAAATAGAAAAAAGCATATTAGATAATTCAAATGAAATTAGAATTAAGGAAGAAGAATTATTAAATTTAAATAATAAACTCAGTATAGAAAAAACTAAATTGGAAGAGAATGATAAAAAGCTTGAAGAAATAAATGTTCACCTTGTAAAATTAGAGGATTATATAGAGGAATTAAAAGAAATACAATTAGAAGAAAGCAAAATTCATGCTATTAAAAAAGAAATGGAAGAAATGAATACAGAGATTTCCAATATAAATTTTGATAGTGATAAAATACTAGAAGGGCAAAATGAAATTAAAGATTCTTATTATGAATGGAAAGTAAGAACTGAAAATATTATAAATGATGCAAAAATGGTTTTTCATGGTATAGACTATAATATTAGCATAGATGAGGATTATTTAAGTTCTAGTATTCCTAATTTTTCAGTATCAGGAGAGTTATTTTTATCTTTAATTAATGAAAGAAGATTATTGGAAGAAGATATAGTTAATAGGAATGTAGAAATCGTCAAAATAGATAAGGATATAGAGTATTTCAAAAAGGAAGTTCAGGGATATATTTCAGATTTAGAAAGGATTGATAAAAATTGGTCGAAATATTTATACTTAGGGGAATCCTTAAATGAAATAAATATTCACATAGATGAAATAGAGAGAAATATAAATTTTTCAACAGGGAAAAGTAGCGAATTTAAATCTAAACTAGATAGAGTTAATGGAAGTATTGATATCATGAAAAAAGCCATTAAATATAAGGAAGATTCTATATTTAAAAAATATAAAAAAGCACCCTTATTATTAGATATAGAAAATCTCTCCAGTGAATTGGATTTGGTGGAAAGAGATATAAAATCCAATGAAAATTATATGAAAGTTTGTATGGAGGGAATAGAAAAAAGTAATAATCGATTTAATAGATTAGAATTAAATCTGAGCAAGATTAAATCTGGATATGAATTGGATTTAATGAAAGGAAAAATGGATAAGATTTTAAAGGAGAAATTAGAGGATAATATAGATTTAGTAGTAGATGAATGGTGCGATAAATGTGAAAAAAATAAAGGACAAATGAAAAGGACTATAGATGAGGGAGAAAGGTATAGACTTAGGTTTATTAAAGAAGTAGATGAAAAATTGGAAGAGGATAGATTAAAGAAACAAATTATTTCAGTAGTGAAGGAAGCTAATATTGAAAATTTTAAAAACAATTATATTTCTTTTTTAAGTATGAAAGGGCATTTTCAAAATGAAATTCTTAGTTTATCTAGAGACAAGGAAAAGGCTGAAAATGCTATGAAACAATGGACCAATAGGGCTGCTATTCATGTAATTCGAATGGTAGAGGCTTTAAAAGATATGGTAAATAGTATGAATTATACCAATGAGCAAGGCTATGTGTTCCCATTAGTAAAACTAAAGGGTGCAGAAAGACTGCCTAAGGAGGAAGGAGATATAATTCATCTATTAGAGGAATATTTTGTAGAGGCCATAACAGAAGTTTTGGAGATTGATGAGGATATAGAAAATCTAGATAATAAAAAATTAAATGAAATCATGGGGGATGGAGCTATATTTTCTAAGGCTCTTCAAGGTAGATATCCTACATTATTGGTATATAAGATGAGTGAGGATAATGAGTTTAGATATGCTAGACCTAGGGATGAGTACTATACAAGTTGGGAAGCTATAATTAAAGGAGAAGGCTATTCCCCAGAAGGTTCTGGTGGGCAAACTCTATCTGTGACTACCTTTATGATAATGATGATTATGAGTTTTAAGAAAAAACATATTGGGAATGAAAATCCTTCTACTGTATTGATACTAGATAATCCTTTTGGAAAGGCCTCAGGAAAACATGTATTAGATCCTATATTTGAAATAGCAGATAAATTAAATTTCCAACTAATTTGCTTTGCAGCACCAGAAATAATAAAGGCAGAAATCAGCGAAAG
>CAZMBD010000110.1:2444-6070 GCA_964564325.1 uncultured Clostridiaceae bacterium | reverse complement strand
AAATACATAAATTGTCTTAAAATATAAGTATATCTTTCCCACTTCTTCATGGGAATCACCTCTAATCTTGGATATCTTCATATGTAATCTTAGAATTATAAAGTTTAGTAGCTAGCACACAGAAAACTATAAGCATTAAACCTTTAATATAAAATACTATTGTATTTCCTAGATATTCATAAATAAAAGTACCTACTAAAGGCCCTATAATTCCACCTATACCTAGTGCAAATTTGTATTTTCCATAGGCCTTACCTCTTTGATTTTCTCCTACAATATCTACTACCAATGCAGATTGAGCTGGTCCATAAAACATACCATTTATAGCTAATAAAGTATTTATAAACATAAAATAATAATAATTTTTAATCAGTGGAATAAATAAATAGAATATTCCAGTGGTAAAAATACCTAAAAATAATATTTTAACTTTATCATATCTATCAGATATTTTCCCAAACTTATTTGGCAAAAACATGGATAGAATGGCTGCTGGTACAAATAAATAAGATATAAGGTGAAATTCAGCTGTAATATTTTCTCTAAGATATATTAAATATATATGAGCTGTTAAACTAGATATAAAACTTAATATCCCCATGAATATTAAAAATAGATTAAATTTTTTACTGTTTCGTATTACTTTTTCTTCATATATTTTTTTAAATTCAATAGTTTCTTCTAATTTTGAAATGGCATAGTAAAGGCTAATTAAACTCGCTCCTAAATAAATTAAAAATACGATTTGAAAGGAATTCTCAAATAAATTATTAAGTATAATATTGAAACCTATAAAAACCCCTAGAAAATCTCCTTTACTTAACGACTCATCTATAAGTCCAAAGTTTTCAGCCCTATTATTTTCATCACTTATATCTGATATAATAGTATCTACACTAATCCAGTAAAATGAAGCAGCTATACTTTGAATAATTCTTGCAATTAATATATATTTAAAATCTTTATCTAATAAAAATAAAATATTGGTTAAACAATAAAAAACAATTCCTAAAACAACTCCTACTTTTCTTCCCCTTTTATCAATTAATCCTCCAACTAATGGCCTCATTAAAATTGTAAATAGAGAAAAAATCGAATAGATTAAACCTATTTCCATAGTGCTAGCCCCTTTGGAGTAGGCATAGACTGGAAATAAAAAAGCTATGAAAGAAAAAGGAAAAGATATAAAAAATGCAGATTTTTTTAAAGCCTTTAGATTATTCATATTCAAACCTCCTATACTAACTTTATTCTTAGTTTTAGTATAGTTGGAAAAGCTTTAAATTTCATGAGAGTAAAGTCATCTTTTCAGTCATGTTTTTATATATGACTAAAGTCATAGTTTGTTTTTAATTAATAGAGCCAATTGAGTTCTATCCCTTAATTCTAATTTGCCTAATATGTTAGTTATGTGGTTTTTAACAGTTCCTTCCGTTATAAATAGCATTTCACTTATTTCTTTGTTATTTTTTCCTTGGCTAATTAATTTTCCTATTTCCATTTCCCTAGGAGTGAGTTCTTTGAGATTTGTTTTATTCCGAACATCTTTATTACCCTTTATAGCACTAGCTATAGTTTTAGCCACTTCCCCATGAAATAGCATGTCCCCCTTATATACAGCTTTAATATTATTTACCAATTCCTTTGAACCAATATCTTTTAAAAGATAGCCATCTGCCCCATTATTTAAACCTTCAAAAATATATTCATCTTCATTAAAGGTAGTTAGTATTAAAATTTTTATATGGGGATATTTTTCCTTGATAATTTTTGTGGCCTCTACTCCGTTCATAATGGGCATACGAATATCCATTAGAATTACATCTACATCTTTTTCTCCTAATATTTCAATAGCTTCTTTGCCATTATTGGCCTCATGGACTATTTTAATTTCATCATATAGGCCAAGCATCATATTTAATCCTTCACGAATTAGTGCCTGATCATCTACAATTAGGACCTTAATCATATTTTCACCTCTTTTGATATAAAATGCTCTGCACAACCATGGAATATGCATATGAAAGGATGTTCCTCTACCTTAGTTTATTTTAATAGGTTCACAGAGCATTTTATCAATTGTAAATTAATGATAGTGCAAAAAATCCGTCCTTGGTGTAGGAACTACTCCTCCTACAATCCCCATTGCATCAATCTTGATCTGTCAATATTATTGGCCCATCTTTGGTAATAGCTAGGGTGTGTTCGTATTGGGCAGAGAGACTGCCATCTACAGTTCTGGCTGTCCAACCGTCATCTGCTACGATGCAATTATATCTACCGATATTTACCATAGGCTCTATAGTAAGTACCATACCTTCCATAAGTCTTGGCCCTCTACCTGGTCTACCAAAATGAGGTACCTGTGGGTCTTCGTGCATATCACGTCCTATTCCATGGCCTACAAAATCTCTTACTATGGAAAAACCTTGGGATTCTACATAGCTTTGAATAGCATGGGAAATGTCTCCTACCCTATTTCCTATTATTGCTTGTTCTATACCTATATAAAGTGCTTTTTTAGTTACCTCTAAAAGTCTCTCCGCTTCATCAGAAATATTTCCAACTCCATAGCTCCAAGCAGAATCTGCCAACCATCCATCTAAATTTACTACCATATCTACAGTTACTATATCTCCATCTTTTAATGGCTCTTTTCTAGGAAAGCCGTGACATATTTCATCATTAATAGAGGCACAAATGGCATAAGGAAATCCTCTATATCCTTTTTGCTCTGGAGTAGCATTGTGCTTTTTTAAATATTCTTCTACAAATTGATCTATTTCATAAGTACTAATACCTGGTTTTATTATTTTAGATATTTCCTTATGAACATTTGCCAAAAGTTCACCAGCTTTTTTCATCTTTTCTATTTCTTCTTGAGTCTTAATAATTATCATAATTTCAGTCCTTTCTATATATAATTATATCTTATTTATACCAAAAAACTCCTAATTTATCAAATTATCTCCGTCCTTTTCGCGAATTAATGATATAAATCTATTATCATTTCTAATACTATCAAAATCCTTATCTTCCATGGCCATATTTATTATATTAGGATATAAAATTATAGATTTTCTTAAATCCATAATAGCTTTATCCACTTCTCCTAATTTTGCATAGCAACAGGCTCTATTATAATATAAATACTCAGCATAAGGATTGTTTATAATTCCCTCGGATAATATTTCTATGGATTTTTCATATTCTTTCAATTCAATATAAATGGCAGATTTATTTAAATAGGAGTAAGAATAATTTGCATTTTTATCAATGGCTTTATCATAATATTCTATGGCCTTTTGATATTTACCTAGCCTTTTATATATTACACCCATATTAAATAATGATCTATAATAATCAGGATTTAAACTTATACTTTTTTTAATCATCTTATAGGCCTTATCATATTCCCCTATTTCTTCATAAATAGAACCTAAATTATT
This sequence comes from uncultured Clostridiaceae bacterium, assembly GCA_964564325.1. Lineage (GTDB taxonomy): Bacteria > Bacillota > Clostridia > Tissierellales > Tepidimicrobiaceae > JAAZMA01. Next base: position 2,621 of record CAZMBD010000110.1, on the reverse strand, counting down.
ATAAACCATATAATCATCTGGAATTAAACTAATTACCTTATTGTAATATGAAATAGCATTTTCCTTATCTCCTATTTCATCATATATATTAGCTATATAAAAAAAGGCTCGATCATAATAAGGATCAATCTCCGTAGCTTTTATATAGCATTTTAAAGCTGTTTTTTTATCCTTTAA
>CAZMBD010000110.1:0-2344 GCA_964564325.1 uncultured Clostridiaceae bacterium | reverse complement strand
TTATAGTTTATCACATATCAAAAAATTAAACATAAAAAGTAAAAAATAGGATAAGCACTACGGCTTACCCTATTTTTATTATATTATAATGAACTTTATTCTTCCACTTTTAATGCCCTAATAGAATTTAATATCGCTATAATCGAAACTCCCACATCAGCAAAAACAGCTTCCCACATAGTAGCCTTACCAAAGGCACCTAGAGTTAATACTATTAGTTTTATTCCCAATGCTAAAACTATATTTTGAGTCACTATTTTTTTAGTATTTTTAGCAATTTTTAATCCTGTATTAATTTTCCCAATTTCATCAGTCATTATAACTATATCTGAAGCCTCTATAGCTGCATCAGAACCTAATCCTCCCATAGCTATACCAATATCCGCCCTAGCTAATACTGGTGCATCATTAACCCCATCTCCTACAAAGGCCACCTTTCCATGATTTTCTTCCATGATTTTCTCGAATTTTTCTACCTTATCCTGAGGTAATAAATCTCCATATACTCTATCTATACCTACTATTTCTCCAACTTTTTTAGCAGTTTCCTTATTATCTCCTGATAACATTATGGTATTTTTAATACCTTGTGCCTTCATAGCTTTAATATCCTTAATTACATTTTCCTTTATTTCATCAGAAATTTCTATAGTTCCTATATGAGTATTTTCTTTTCCAATATATACTACAGTTCCTATGGAATCCTTCTCTTGTACATTTATATTATTCTCTTCAAATAACTTCCTATTCCCAACAAATACTTTTTCTCCATCAATTTCTGCCTCTATACCTTTACCAGAAATTTCTCTATAATTCCCTATTCTACTTTTGTCTATTTCTTCGCCATAAGTTTCTACTATAGAAAGCCCTATTGGGTGATTAGAAAAAGCCTCTCCATAAGCTGCTAATTCTAGTATTTCCTCTTGAGTATTGTCATTAAAGCCTTCAATATTGCTTACTTTGAAAGTTCCTTTAGTTATGGTTCCAGTTTTATCAAATACTATAGTATCTATATCATTTAACCCTTCTAAATAATTTCCTCCTTTAATGAGAATTCCCGCTTTAGATGCTCCCCCAATTCCTCCGAAAAATCCTAAAGGAATTGATATAACCAATGCACAGGGACAGGATATAACCAAAAATACAAAGGCTCTATAAGCCCAATCCCTAATATCATAACCCATTAGTAATGGTGGAATAAGTCCTATGAAAAGTGCAGTATATACTACCACCGGAGTATAATATCTTGCAAACTTAGTTATAAAGTTTTCTGTAGGTGCCTTTTTAGATGAGGCATTTTCTACTAAATCTAGTATTTTTGAAACAGTAGATTCACTAAACTCCTTATTTACTTCTACCTTTAATAAACCTTCTCTATTTACAAATCCAGATAAAACATTATCTCCTACATTTACAGTTCTAGGTACGGATTCTCCAGTTATATTGGACGTATCCATAGAAGATTTTCCATCTATAATTATTCCATCTAAAGGTACCTTCTCTCCTGGTTTAACAATAATATAATCTCCAACATGAACCTTCTCTGGCTCTACCCTTTGAACTTCTCCATCCATTTCTAAATTAGCATAATCAGGTCTAATATCTAATAATGAAGATATGGATTTTCTAGAATGATTAACTGCTAAACCTTGGAAAAGCTCTCCCAATTGATAAAATAACATTACTGCTACCCCTTCAGGATACTCCCCAATTGCAAAGGCTCCAACAGTTGCCACAGTCATTAGAAAATACTCATCAAAGGGTTGTCCTGCCAATACATTTCTAATAGCAATTATTATTATTTCTAAGCCTACTACAATATAGGCTGTTAAATATATTAAAAACCTAGGAGTTCCTTCTAATTTAAATATATATGGAATAATAAATAAGATTCCACCTAAAATTAATTTAAAAATATCACTTTTATTAATATCTCCATGGTCATGGGAATGACCATGTTCGTGAGCATGAGAATAATTTCCTTTATTTTTTTCTATAACCACCACATGGGGTTCTAATTTATTTACAATAGCTTTAATCTCATCAGTTATATTTTCTGACTTATCATTTTCTTCCACATTTACTTTTAATTTTTTAGAAACAAAATCTAAGCTAGCACTATCTACACCTTCAATATCATTAGTCAATGCTTCAATTTTAGCTGCACATCCTGCACAATTAAGTCCTTCTAATTCTAAAATAATTTCTTTCACAATAATTCCCCCTTTCCAAATGTACCTTATGAACATATGAGTAGTTGTTCATATATTTATTTAATAATATTATATGCCTTTTTGGGGAATTTGTCAATAAAAAAAAGATGCAACAGGGACAGTCCCTCTTG
>CAZMBD010000109.1:0-6189 GCA_964564325.1 uncultured Clostridiaceae bacterium | reverse complement strand
ATGATTGACTACCTTTTTTAAACCTTTTTAATTCAAATTTTGCAATATTTACTGCATTTTTAAAAAATATTGAAATTTATGTTGCAAAACCTATAGGATTATTACTATAATATATAGTGGAGAGAGTTAAAGGAGGCTAGGAAAATGTTTGATGAGAAAAAATTAGAAGAAATTAAAAGTGGAAAAAAACAATGGACAGAAGGTCCAGTTGAAAAAGCCATTAGCAGATTTCCTGAAAGAAAGGAAAAATTTGCAACTGGTTCTAATTTAGAAGTAGACAGATTATACACTCCAGAAGATGTAGAAGATTTTGATTACAATGAAAAGCTAGGTTATCCAGGACAATATCCTTATACTAGAGGGGTTCAACCTACTATGTATAGAGGAAGACTATGGACCATGAGACAATACGCAGGTTTTGCTACTGCAGAAGAATCCAATCAAAGATATAAGTATCTATTAAAACAAGGACAAACTGGTCTTTCAGTTGCCTTTGATTTGCCTACTCAAATAGGTTATGATTCAGATCATAGCTTATCTCAAGGGGAAGTTGGAAAAGTAGGAGTAGCTATTGATTCTTTAAAGGACATGGAAATACTATTTGACGGAATACCATTAGACAAGGTAAGTACTTCTATGACCATAAATGCACCAGCTAGTGTATTATTGGCTATGTATATTGCTGTGGCAGAAAAGCAAGGAGTATCTAAGGATAAATTACGAGGAACTATTCAAAATGATATATTAAAAGAATATATAGCTAGAGGAACATATATATTTCCACCAGAACCATCTATGAGACTTATAACTAATATATTTGAATATTGTTCCAAGGAAGTTCCTAAATGGAATACCATTAGTATCAGTGGCTATCATATAAGAGAAGCAGGGTCCACAGCAGCTCAAGAAGTAGCATTTACTTTAGCGGATGGAATTGCATATGTAGAGGCTGCTATTGATGCAGGATTAGATGTAGATGATTTTGCCCCTAGATTATCTTTCTTCTTTAATGCGCACAATGATTTATTAGAAGAAGTTGCAAAATATAGAGCAGCTAGAAGATTGTGGGCAAGGATTATGAAAGAAAGATTTAAGGCGAAAAATGAAAAATCTATGAAACTTAAATTCCATACGCAAACAGCAGGTTCTACACTAACAGCACAACAACCAGATAACAATATTATAAGGGTAACTATTCAAACTTTGGCAGCAGTTCTTGGAGGAACTCAATCCTTGCATACAAATTCTAAGGATGAGGCATTAGCATTGCCTACAGAAGAAGCAGTTATGATTGCTCTTAGAACTCAGCAAATAGTAGCTCATGAATCTGGAGTAACAGAAACCATAGATCCATTGGCAGGCTCCTATTATATAGAAAGTTTAACTGATAAAATAGAAGAAGAAGCTATAAAATATATTGAAAAAATAGATGAATTAGGTGGTGCACCACGTGCCATAGAAAAAGGATATATTCAACAAGAAATTCAAAATTCTGCTTATAGATATCAAATGGAAATTGAAAATCAAGAGAGAATAGTAGTAGGAATGAACAAATTCCAAATAGAAGAGGAAGGCCATAAAGATATATTGAGAGTAGATCCAGAAGTAGAAAAACTTCAAAAAGAAAAATTAGCAGCATTAAAGGCAGAAAGAAATAATGAAGAAGTAGAAAAGAAATTAAATGAATTAAGAGATGCAGCAAAAACTGATGCAAATCTAATGCCTTATATATTAGAGGCGGTTAAGGTATATGGTACATTAGGTGAAATATGTGATGTATTACGTGGAGTATTCGGCGAATATGAACAATCTGTAATATTATAATGTCAAACAAAAGCGACAAACAAAAGGGACAGTCCCTAACGTTTGATTTTGTTTGAATTGAATAAAATGGAGGTAGAAAAAATGGAAAGACCAATAAGAGTTTTGGTAGCAAAACCTGGATTAGATGGCCATGATAGAGGAGCAAAGGTAATAGCTAGATCTTTAAGAGATGCTGGTATGGAGGTAATATATACAGGACTTAGACAAACACCAGAACAAATAGTTGCTGCAGCAGTTCAAGAAGACGTAGATGTAGTGGCTATGAGTATATTATCTGGTGCTCATAATCATCTTTTCCCTAAAGTTGTAAAACTTTTAAGAGAAGAGGGAGTAGATGATGTATTAATCATTGGTGGAGGAGTTATACCTGATGAAGACATTCCCGGATTAAAAGAAGCAGGTATAGAGGAGATTTTTACTCCAGGAACCTCTACTACAGATGTAGTTAAATATATTGAAAATAATTTAAAAAGATAATTTAGGTGGTGCTTTTATTGAATATAGAAGAGAGACTTCTAAAGGGAGACAAAAGAGCCTGTGCTAGAATGATTACAATGCTAGAAAACAATGATGATGAAGCTATTAAAATAATAAAAAAGCTTTATAAATACACAGGAGATGCCTATGTAATTGGAATTACAGGTCCACCAGGTTCTGGTAAATCCACCCTAACAGATAGACTCACAAAGGAAATGAGGAAAATGGACAAAAAGGTAGGAATAATTGCTATAGATCCTACTAGTCCTTTTACAGGTGGAGCTATATTAGGAGATAGAATACGTATGACTGATTTGGCATTAGATAAAGATGTATTTATAAGAAGCATGGGAACTAGAGGCTCACTAGGTGGAATGAGTAAATCCACTTGGGGTGCTATAAAGGTATTAGATATTTATGGTTGTGATTATATAATCGTAGAAACTGTAGGAGTAGGCCAATCAGAAGTGGATATAGTTAAAACAGCGGATACAGTATTAATGGTAATGGTACCTAATTTAGGTGATGATATACAAGCAATAAAGGCAGGTATAATGGAAATTGCTGATGTATTTGCCATAAACAAATCAGATTTAGATGGGGCAGATAGAACTAAAGTAGAAATAGAAATGAATTTAGACTTAAATTCAAAAGAAAGTTATAGACCACCTGTAATAAAAGTTTCTGCTGGTAGAAATGAAAATATAGATAAATTATTAGAGGAGTTATTAAAACATAAGAAGCATTTAGAAGAAACAAGTGAATTAACAAAAAGAAGAAAAGAAAATACAAAAATTGAAATACTAAAGTTAGTAGAAGAAGAATTAATGGATTTAATAATGCATAAATCACTAAAACAAAATGTATTAGAAAATCTTTCAGAAGAAGTGGTACATAAGAATTTAGACCCTTATTCTGCTAAAGATAAAATATTAAATATCATAAAAGCATAGGAGGGAAGAATATGGTGAAAAAAGTAGACCATATAGGCATAGCTGTTAAAAATTTAGATGAAGCCTTGAAATTTTATGAAGATACTTTAGGCATTAAGTGCTTAGAAACTGAAATAGTAGAAGAACAAAAGGTAAAGGTAGCATTTTTACCTATAGGAGATACAGAAGTAGAACTATTAGAATCTACTACTGAAGATGGACCTATTGCTAAATTTATAGAAAAAAGAGGGGAAGGTATTCAACATATTGCCTATAGAGTAGACAATATAGAAGAAGCTATAGAGGAATTTAAAGCTAAAGGTATAAGAATGATAGATGAGAAGCCAAGATATGGAGCTGGCGGAGCTAAAATTGCGTTTTTACATCCAAAATCTACTTTTGGGGTTTTAATAGAACTTTGTGAAAGAGAATAAACAAGGAGAAGGAGGACTAAAATGAAGGAAAAAATTGAAAGACTCCTAGAAGCCAAAAAGTCAATTGAACTAGGTGGCGGAGAAAAAAGAATTGAAAAACAACATGAAAGGGGGAAGTTGACAGCAAGAGAAAGGATTAATTTACTATTAGACGAAGATAGTTTTATAGAAATTGATGCCTTTGTAAAACACAGATGTACTAATTTTGGAATGGACAAGGTTGAAGCACCATCAGATGGAGTAGTAACAGGCTATGGAACAGTAGATGGTAGATTAGTCTTTGTCTATGCCCAAGATTTTACAGTACGAGGCGGTTCCTTAGGAGAAATGCATGCAGCAAAAATAGTTAAAGTACAAGATATGGCATTAAAAATGGGAGCACCTATTGTAGGAATAAATGACTCTGGTGGAGCTAGAATCCAAGAAGGAGTAGATGCTTTATCGGGATATGGCAAGATATTTTATAGAAATACTATATCATCAGGAGTAATTCCCCAAATATCAGCTATAATGGGACCATCAGCAGGAGGTGCTGTATATTCACCAGCAATTACAGATTTTATATTTATGGTAGAAAAAACTAGTCAAATGTTTATAACAGGACCACAAGTAATTAAATCTGTAACAGGAGAAGATGTGACTCAAGAAGAATTAGGTGGAGCGAATACTCATAATACTATATCTGGAGTGGCACATTTTAAAGATAGTACAGAAGAAGAAAGTATACAAAGAATAAGGACTTTATTATCCTATTTACCTTCAAATAATTTAGAAGCACCACCAGCATATGAATCGGAAGATGATATAAATAGAGTAGAAGAAGCACTAAATGAAATAGTACCTACTAATCCAAATAAACCTTATGATATGAAAGAAATTATTAGACTACTAGCAGATGATGGGGAATTGTTTGAAATACAAGAATACTTTGCTCAAAATATTATAACAGGATTTATAAGACTTAATGGGAAAACCATTGGAGTTGTGGCAAATCAACCAAAATTTTTAGCAGGTTGTTTAGACATAAATGCTTCAGATAAAGCAGGTAGATTTATTAGAACCTGTGATGCATTTAATATTCCATTATTAAACTTAGTAGATGTACCAGGATTTTTACCTGGGACAGAACAAGAATATGGTGGAATAATTCGTCATGGTGCTAAAATGCTATATGCTTATAGTGAAGCAACAGTACCAAAGGTAACAGTAATTATTAGAAAAGCCTATGGTGGAGCATATATAGCAATGTGTAATAAGGAATTAGGTGCAGATCAAGTATTTGCTTGGCCAAATGCAGAAATTGCAGTAATGGGACCAGATGGAGCAGCAAATATAATATTTAAACATGATATAGCGGACTCAAGTGATCCAGTAACTACAAGACAAGAAAAAATTGAAGAATATAGAGATACAGTAGCTAATCCATATATTGCAGCAGAAAGAGGCTATGTAGATGATGTAATAGTACCAAGCATAACTAGGCCAAGGATAATATCTGCTTTCGATATGTTAGAAAGCAAGAGGGAATCTAACCCAGCTAAGAAACATGGTAATTTACCAGTATAGGAAGGGTGATAAATTTGGGCGAAAATATTACTATTGGACAAAGTTTATTAATTACAGTATTTAGTATGCTTGTAGTGTTTGTAGTATTACTAGGTATATCCTATTTAATAGATTTATTAAGAGTAACAACAAATGGTGAAGATAAAAAGAAAACTCAAGATATAAAAACAGAAAAAATTGAAACAAAAGAAGAAATTTCGACAGAAGAAAATTTAGATGATGAAGAATTAGTAGCAGTAATAGCTGCAGCCATAGCGGCTAGTATGGGAGTAGAAATACCTGATATAAATATAAAAAGTATTAGAAGAACTTCTTCTACATCTCCAATATGGGCAGAAACAGGTAGAAGAGAATATATTTCAGGGAAATTATAAAATATATTAAAAATTAACAGGAGGTAAAGACATGAGAAAGTTTTTAATAAATGTAAATGGAAATGAATATGAAGTTGAAGTAGAAGAAATAGTAGACGGAAGTACTAAAAAAGCTTCATCACAATCAAGGCCAGCAGCAAAACCAGCAGCACCAAAAGCGGCACCAAAAGCAGCACCAGAAAAGAAAGAGGTAGTAGTATCTGAGGGCAGTGAAGTAGTATCAGCACCAATGCCAGGAACCATATTAAGTGTAAATGTAAATGAAGGCGATGAAGTTAAAGCAGGAGATATATTACTAATATTAGAAGCTATGAAAATGGAAAATGAAATTTTAGCTCCAAGAGATGGAAAAGTAACAAGCATTGGAGCTACAAAAGGTGCATCTGTAAACACTGGAGACAAGCTAGTAGTAATAGAATAGACAAAGGAAAGGAAGGTAAAATAAATGCTTATAGAAATATTAAAGGATTTTTTACAGAGCACAGGATTTGCTTCAATTACAGTTGGACAAATTATAATGCTTTTAATATCCTTTGTACTTCTCTACCTAGCCATTAAAAAGGAATTCGAACCCCTTTTATT
>CAZMBD010000108.1:0-6426 GCA_964564325.1 uncultured Clostridiaceae bacterium | reverse complement strand
ATATTTTAAATAAGATAAGGTGATATAATGAATACTATAGTTTTGGCATCAGGCTCTCCGCGAAGACGTGAATTATTAGAAAGATATAATATAAATCTAACTATTGCAAAATCAAATATCGAAGAAAAAATATTTACAAATGAAAGGCCAGAAGTGGTTGCTATGGCATTGGCTTTTGAAAAGGCCAATAATGTAATGAAAGATTTTAATAATGGTGAAATAATTATAGGAGCAGATACTTTAGTAAGCTTAGATGGCAAAATTCTTGGAAAACCTAAATTTGAAGAAGATGGAATTAATATGCTTAAAACTTTAAGTGGAAAAGAGCATGAAGTAATAACAGGATTATGTATTTTAAAATCAGGTACTAATATTAAAATAATAGATTATGAAAAAACTTATGTTAAGTTTAGAGATTTAGATGAGAAAATTATAAAAAATTATATAGATACAAAAGAATATATGGATAAAGCAGGAGCCTATGGTATACAAGGCATAGGTGGTATATTAGTAGAAAAAATTGAGGGCTGCTATTTTAATGTAGTAGGACTTCCCTTATATAGATTGGACATTTTATTAGATAAGCACTTTGACATAAGATTATTATAATGAAGTGTAGGTGAATAAATATGGATGAAAATCTAGAAGTTTTCAAAAGTTATACAATTAAAGACCTTCCATTAAATGAAAGGCCTAGGGAGAAATTGCAAAAATATGGAGTAGGTTCTCTATCAAATGCAGAATTAATAGCTGTTATAATTAGAACAGGATATGGAGAAGATACTGCATTAGATTTAGCTAATAGATTACTTAGTATGGATAAATCTGGAATAAGCTTTTTGTCCCACGCAGAGATAGAGGAACTAACTAGCATTAGAGGAATTGGACTTTGCAAAGCTGCACAAATTCAAGCAGCTATCGAATTAGGTAAAAGAATATCTACTCATTCAGGAGAAGAAAAGGTAAAAGTAGATTCTCCGTTGGTGGTAGTAGATTTACTTATGGAAGAAATGAGGTATTTAAAAAAGGAGCATTTTAAAACCATAATCTTGGATACGAAAAATCATATTATATGTATAGAAAATGTATCAGTTGGTAATTTAAATGCCTCCATAGTGCATCCAAGGGAAGTTTTTAATTTGGCAATTAGAAAGTCTGCCAATGCTATTATCTTAGTACATAATCACCCTAGTGGTGATCCAACACCAAGTACAGAAGATATAAATATTACACATAGACTAATAGAAGCAGGGAATATAATTGGAATAAAAGTTTTAGATCATATTATAATTGGTGATAATAAGTATATAAGCTTTAAACAAAGAAATATTATCTAGTTTATAAAAAGGAAGGAGCAAATTTTATGGGAATATTTAGTGCATTTACAAAGGATATGGGTATTGATTTAGGAACAGCCAATACACTAGTATATGTTAAGGGGAAGGATATTGTAATAAGAGAACCTTCAGTAGTTGCAATTCAAACTAATACCAAACAAGTATTAGCTGTGGGTGAAGAAGCGAAAAAAATGATAGGTAGAACTCCTGGAAACATTGTGGCAATTAGGCCACTTAGAGATGGAGTTATAGCCGATTTTGATATAACACAAAATATGTTAAAATATTTTATAAGACGTGCTACTCAAAGGCGTTCATTATTTCAGCCTAGGGTGGTGGTTTGTGTACCTAGTGGTGTAACTGAAGTAGAAAAAAGAGCTGTAGAAGAGGCAGCAATTCATGCAGGCGCAAGGGATGCATATTTAATAGAAGAACCAATGGCGGCAGCTATTGGAGCAGGATTACCTGTTCATGAAGCTACTGGTAGCCTTATAGTAGATGTAGGTGGTGGCACTACAGAGGTTGCAGTAATTTCACTAGGAGGAATTGTAACTAGTAAATCTATTAGAGTAGGTGGAGATGAATTAGACGAATCCATAGTAAATTATATAAAGAAAGAATATAGTTTGATGATTGGAGAAAGAACTGCGGAAGATATTAAAATTACCATAGGTTCTGCTAATGTAAATGCTAAGGAAACAAAAATGAATATTAGAGGGAGAGATTTAATATCTGGCCTTCCCAAAACTATTGAAGTAACTTCAAAAGAAATTTATGAGGCTATGAGAGATCCTATATATAATATTTTAGAAGCTATAAAATCGACATTAGAAAAAACACCTCCAGAATTAGCAGCTGATATTATGGAGCAAGGAATTATGCTAACTGGTGGAGGCGCACTTTTAGATGGTGTAGATATGTTAATTAAATCTGAAACGGGAATGCCTGTTCATATAGCAGAAGACCCATTAGATTGTGTAGCAATTGGCACGGGAAAGGCCTTAGAGAGTATAGAAGTATTAAAGAAAACATTACCTAAATAATAAAAATCAGTGGTGATATTATGTTCTTTTTTAAAAAATATAAAGGTAGAATGATAGTAACAGCTGTTGCTATCATTCTAATTATAATTATCGGAATGACTAGTGGAAATAGAGCCTCTTTAACAAAAATAGAGAGGCGTATTGGCAATGTATTAGTTCCAGTTGAGAGATTCTTCTATAAAATTAGTAGGAAAACCTCAGGCTTTTTCACATCTATTAAGAATATAGGAAATTTAAAAGAAGAAAATGAAAAATTAAAAATACAAATTAGTGAACTAGAAGAAAAGAACAGAAATTATGAAAACTTAATCGGAAAGTCTGAATCCTTAGAAAGAGAGGCAGAGCTTTTAAAGACCACTGAATATAATTTAATTTCTGCACAAGTTATTGGAAGAGAACCAGGAAATTGGTTTGAGAGATTTACAATAGATAAGGGTACCAATGATGGTGTTAAAAAGGGAGATACTGTTATACAGGCTATTGAAGCAGAAAACAATATGATACAAGAGGGAGTAGTAGGCAGAGTAATAGAAGTAGGAGATAATTGTTCAAAAGTAATTTCTATAATTGATGAAAATTCTAAAATTTCTTTTAAAATAATACGAACTCAAGATGGTGGTATAATATCTGGTACAATGGATGGCAAACTTACAGGCTATCTCTTTGATACTAAGGCAGATATAATGAAGGGGGACAAGCTATTTACATCTGGATTAGGAGGTAAATATGTAAAAGACCTTTATATAGGTGAGATTACAGATGTGGTTAAAAAAGATGAAGATTTAATGAAAAGTATTTATATAGAACCAGCTATAGATTTTAAAAAGCTTTATAAAGTGTTTATTATATCCAATTAATATAATTGGGGGATTTAAATTGAATTCAATTATTATTTTTTTAATTATAATTATAAATTTCATATTTGAAAGCACTATACTACCTAATCTAAGTATATTTGGGGTTGTAGCAAATACAGGCCTTATAATTGTAGTTTTAATTGCACTTATTAAAGGGAAAGTAGTAGGCAGTATAGTGGGTTTATTAATAGGACTATTACAGGATATTGTTTTTAGTACTGTAATAGGAGTCAATGGGATTATATATTTTTTCATAGGCTATATTATCGGTATGAACGAGGGAAAGCTAGCAAAGGACAATACATTAATACCAATATTTCTAACTTTCTTAGCTACGATATCTTATCATTTGTTTTATTATCTATTTATGTTTTTTCTAGGACATAATATAAATTTTGCTATCTTTTTTAAAAATGTAGTACTATTAGAAATGCTTTATAATGGACTACTGTCTATATTACTTTACAAATTATTTAGTAAAATATTTGTAATTCCATCAATTAGGTTTGGAAGGAAATAGGGGTGGATATATTTGAAATTATTAGAAAAGCTAAAAAATAGATATAATATATTGATTATTATTACAATCATAATGCTAATTGCGCTTTCATTTAGATTGGCCACCTTAACTATAGTTGAGGGGGATTATTATAGAGATATTGCCGATAATAAAAGACTTAAATCAATATATATTCCAGCCCCTAGAGGAGAAATTAGAGATAGACATGGTAGATTGTTGGCTGGGAATAAGCCTAGTTTTACTGTGCAATTATTGAAGGATGAATTAAATCTTAAAGATAAAGAAAAAACCAATGAAGTTTTGCTTATTTTAACTAGATTATTAGAAGAAGATGGAGTAAACTATGTAGATGATTTTCCTTTAGAATTTAATATATTTAAATTTGCCAGTGAGGAAATTTATAGCATTGAAGAAACAAATCCTACGGATAAAGTTATAGATATTATTATAGAGCATAATCTTTTACCAGAATTGTTAGATACCTATTATTTAAATCCTGAATATAGTGACCATTATCAATTTATAATGGCAAATAGGGCTATTAATGCTATGGAATCTAAGGGTGTAGATGTGCCTATTAATACTAATCTAGAAGAAAATAAAGTAGTTTTTAAATTTGATAGTTTTAAAGATATTGATATATGGAAAAAAAATCATAATATTGATGAGGATGCAAGCCCCAAGGGAGCTATTATATCTTTAATTGATGAGGACAAAAATATAATAAGAAAGTTAATTGATCATCCAATCTCTAGACAAATTGTCTTTGATTTGCTAGAAACCAAGAATTTAAATGAAGGCTTAATTTTAGAGGAATATTCTCTAGTTTATGACGAAGAATATCTAGAACAAAAAAGAAAACTTATGGGAGACTTTTCAGACATTAGTTTTGAAACTAAGGCTAAGGAGGATTTTATAAATATTGTTACTTCCTCATCAATGGAAAGTTTATTAGAAAAAATAGTGGATACTGAAGATGACAAGGGGAATGCTGTAAAAATTATTCCAGGAAAAATACTAATAGAACAAATAGAAGAAAAGGGTTTAGAATCGCCAGTTAATATAGAGATAAACGAAGAGAATAATACAGTTTTATACAAGCACAGAGATAAAGAAATGTCCACAGAAGAAAATCCTATAAATACATTGATAAACTTTGCTAAAAGAGAAGATTTATTAAAAGATTTTATAACGGATAAGAAGGTTAGTGGAATTGCTCAGGAAATACTTTTGCATAAAGGTATAAATCCTAAAATTTCAATATCTAAATGGGAGTATATGTCTATAATAAATAAAAATGACTGGTATAAGAAATTCAAAATTAAAGAAGAAGAAAGTATGGAGAAGGTATTTTCTACCTTAAGGGAACATTTTGAAATTCCAAAGAGTATAAGTAAGTATGAAGCCCGTACTATAATATCATTATATGATCAATTGGATAAACAAGGTCAAAGGGCTTATCAGCCAATTAATATTGCTTATGGTATTAAGGATTCTACTGTAGCCAAAATAGAAGAAGGATTCATGGAGATACCTGGAATTCGGGTATCTGTAGAACCAGTAAGATACTATCCAGAAGGGGAAATTGCCTCTCATTTATTAGGTTATCTTGGAAAGATTTCTCAACCTTCTGAAATAGAAAAGTATGTAAAAGATGGAAACTATTCACCTAATGATATTATAGGTAAAACTGGCATTGAAGAAAGTTTTGAATCAGAACTTAAGGGTAAACCTGGTATAAAAAGAGTTGAAGTAGATGTTTATGGAAATACAACTAATGTAATTAGTGAAGAAAATGCTGAACCAGGAAATAATATTTATTTAACAATAGATTCTAAGCTTCAAAAAGTAGCTAGGGATTCATTACAACATACTTTAGAAGAAATACAAAAAGGTGGAGTTTTTAAAAGTAAATGGGGAGATTATAAATTCGGTACAAATAAGAAGAAAAACAGACCTTATATTTATGCTACATCTGGTGCTGTAGTGGCTATAGATGTAAAAACTGGTGAATTGTTGGCTTTGGAAAATTATCCTTCTTATGATCCCAATTTATTTTCTACAGGGATTTCTAATTCAGATTGGTTATCACTATTTCCAGAAAACGAGAAAGATTTATTGGCTCCAAGGCCACTATATAATATAGCAATACAAACTGCAATTCAACCAGGTTCTACGTTTAAAATGGTCACTGCTCTTACTGCATTAGAAAAAGGATTAAGTCCAAATAAAACTATTAGGGATATGGGCTATGTAGATGTTGGTTCTGAAAGATTTGGATGTTGGCTTTGGAATAGTTATAGAGGGACTCATGGTTCAGTAAATGTATATGATGCTCTTAGGGATTCTTGTAACTATTATTTTTATTCTTTGGCATTTGGAAAAAACCCAAGGACGGGAGAATCTTTAGGTATGAGGGTAGATATAGAGGATATTTCAAATATGTCTAAAAAATTAGGATTAAATGATAAAACGGGTATAGAAATAAATATTCCTAGGGAAGAATCAGGTGGAGTCCCAGATCCTCAAAGAAAAGTTATGATAACTAAAGGTATGTTAAAAAGATATTTAAATAATAATATACGTTCTTATATAAAAGAAGATGTAAAATTAAATGATGATGAAATAGCAGAAATTATAGATGAAATTGTTAGTTGGGTAGAGGAACC
>CAZMBD010000107.1:0-6440 GCA_964564325.1 uncultured Clostridiaceae bacterium | reverse complement strand
AAAAATGAAAATGTAGTGCAATTTACTATTCCAGAAGGATATGAAATACGTCAAATAGCGGATAAATTATCAGAACAGGGATTAATAGATAAGGATAAATTTTTAGAATTAGCATCAGATAAAAAATATTTTGAGGATAAGCATTCATTTTTAAAGGAATTAGAGGAAGGACAAGGATTAGAAGGCTTTTTATTCCCTTCTACTTATGAAATATATATAGATGCTACTGAAGAGGAAATTATAGATAAAATGTTATCACTATTTTACGAAGTTTACGAACAAAACATAAAAGAAGGAATGGGAAAATATAAATTAAATTTAAATGAATTAGTAACTTTAGCTTCTATTATTGAAAGAGAAGGTAAATTAGATGAGGAAAGGGAGTTAATTTCTGCAGTATTTCACAATAGATTAAATCAAGGAATGCTCCTACAATCTTGTGCTACAGTCCAATATGCATTAGGAGAAAGGAAGGAAAGATTGAGTGATAAAGATACACAAATTCAATCAGTTTTCAATACTTATATTCATGAAGGCCTACCTCCTTATCCTATAGCATCTCCTGGGAAAGCGTCTTTAGTTGCAGCTATAAATCCTGCTGATGTAGATTATTTGTATTTTAGAACCAAAGAAGATGGAACAGGTGGCCATACTTTTTCAAGAACTTATGAGGAACATAAAAAGGCTAATCCTAATAAATAGTTTTAATATATAAATTAATCGTGGATATCCACGATTAATTTATGAGAAGGAGGAAAATTTAAATTTGAGTAATATAAATGAGGAATATATCGAAGACTATATACGCAATATATTACCAGACAATAAACCATATTTAAGAGATTTAGAAACATACGCAGATATAAATCATATACCCATTGTGGAGAAGGAAGTAGCACAATTATTAAAATTATTATTAAAAATTAAAAAACCAAAAAAAATATTAGAAATTGGTACTGCCATTGGTTATTCAGCACTTATTATGGCAGAGGCTACTGAAAATGCAGAAATTACTACTATAGAGAGAATGCCTAATATGGTAGAATTAGCAAAAAACAATATAAATAACACTATGTGTAAGGATAGAATTACCATAATAGAGGGAGAAGCTGAAAATATACTTCCTAATTTAGAAGAAAAATATGATTTCATTTTTTTAGATGCTGCAAAGGGACAGTATATAGAATTTTTTAATTATTGTATGGAATTATTGGAGCCAGAAGGCCTAATTGTTTCTGATAATGTACTTTTTAGAGGTATGGTGGCTTCAGATAAATTGGTTATTAGAAGGAAAAAGACTATAGTAAAAAGATTACGAAGATATTTAGAATATATTAATGAAATAGAAGGTTATATTTCATCTATTATACCTATAGGAGATGGAGTAGCCTTAACGTATAGAGAGGAGTAAAGGACTTGGAAAGAATAGAACTATTAGCACCAGCAGGAGATTTAGAAAAGTTAAAAATGGCAATAATCTATGGGGCAGATGCAGTATATCTTGGTGGTGAGGAATTTGGACTTAGAACTGCATCTAAGAATTTTACTTTAGGCGAAATAAAAAAAGGAGTAGAATTTGCTCATAATAGAGATAAAAAAGTATATGTAACTTTAAATATAGTGCCTCATAATAAGGATTTAGAAGGCTTAGAGGATTATATAATAGAATTATATAATATTGGAGCAGATGGAGTAATAGTATCAGATCCTGGGATTTTCTCAATCATTAAAAGGACAACTCCAGAGCTTCCCATACATTTAAGTACCCAAGCCAGTGTTACAAATTATGAAACCATAATGTTCTGGTATGAATTAGGTATTAGGCGAATAGTTCTTGCTAGAGAATTGTCTCTAAAAGAGATCGATGAAATAATTAGGAAAGCGCCAAAAGATTTAGAAATTGAAACTTTTGTTCATGGAGCTATGTGCATATCCTATTCTGGACGATGTCTTTTAAGTAATTATATGACAGGCAGAGATGCAAATATGGGAGACTGTGCTCAGGCTTGTAGATGGAAGTATCATTTAATGGAGGAAAAAAGACCAGGAGAATATTTTCCAGTAGTGGAAAATGAGAAGGGTACATTTATATTTAATTCTAAGGATTTATGTATGTTAGAATATATAGAAGAATTAATAAATGCAGGAATTAAATCTTTTAAAATTGAAGGTAGAGTAAAATCTGCTTATTATGTGGCAACTGTAATTAGATCTTATAGAATGGCCCTAGATGAATACTACAGAGATCCAGTTAATTATAAATTTAATGAAAAACTATTGGAGGAGATAAAAAAGGTAAGTCATAGGGACTTTACTACTGGATTCTATTTTGGAAAACCTACAGATGAAGCTCAAGTTTATACCACTAGTTCCTATATAAGAGGATATGATTTTGTAGGTTTAGTTCTAGATTATGATGAAAATACTAAATTAGCTACAATAGAACAGAGAAATAGAATGTTTAAAGGAGACAATATCGAAATATTTGGTCCAAATAAAGCTTATTTTTCTCATACTATAGAAAAAATGTGGGATGAAGAAGGAAATGAAATAGATGTAGCGCCACATCCTCAACAAATTATAAAGATGAAAATAGAAAAGAAGGTAGAACCTTATGATATTATAAGAAAACCAAGGGAGGATTAGTATGAAGGATAAACCAATACTAATAGGAATTACAGGTGGGACAGGCTCTGGTAAATCTACAGTATCTAAAGAAATATTAAAATCTATTCATGAGAAAAATGTAGCTATTATTGAACAGGATTCCTATTATAAAAATCAAAGTCATTTAAGTTTTGAAGAAAGGATAAAGACAAATTATGACCATCCATTTGCCTTTGATAATGATCTTTTAATTGAACATCTGAGAGATTTATTAGACAATAAGCCTATAGAAAAGCCTATATATGATTTTGAAAAACATACTAGAAAAACAGAAACTATAACAGTAGAGCCTAAGAAAATAATAATGTTAGAAGGAATTTTAATATTAAATAATGAAGATATTCGAAATTTATGTGATATAAAAATATTTGTAGATACAGATTCGGATGTAAGAGTTATACGTAGAATTGAAAGAGATATAAAAGAAAGAGGTAGAACTTTAGATTCTGTAATAGAACAATATATGTCAACTGTAAGACCTGCACATCTTCAATTTGTAGAACCTAGTAAGAAATATGCAGATATAATAATCCCAGAAGGTGGATATAATAAGGTGGCCATAGATATAATAGTCACAAAAATAAATTCTATATTGGAAAAATAGTATAATACACTCCCTATTAATTGGTAATAATATTAATAGGGAGGTTTTTTATGAAAAAATATAAAGAAAACATGATATATATACGAATTTTAAATTTAGTATTTGTTTTTATAATTATATTTTCACTTTTAATATTTAGATTATATTGTTTGCAAATAAAAGACCATGATGAGTTAAAAGTACAGGCTTTAAAACAAAGGGGAAAGGAGATTAAAATAAGTCCTAATAGAGGAATTATCTGTGATAGAAATTTAGTTCCTTTAACTAATAGGGAGAGGATTTTAACTGCTTTTGTATTTAAAGATACAATTGAAAAAAACGAGAAATTAAAAGAATATATTTTAGATAATAGCTTATTTAATGAGGAAGAGTTAGAAGAGTATTTAAAAGATAAAAACAATCTTGTGGATATACCTTTAAAATCAAATGCTTTAAAAATTGAAAACAATAAAGATATATATATTACCGAAAAAATATTTAGATATGATGATAAAAATCTTTTATCTCATGTAATTGGATATATAAATAAATCTGAAAACAAGGGGGAGGCAGGTATAGAAAAACTTTATGATGAAATTCTTAGATATAAAGATGATTATTCTCTATTTTTAGAATCAGATAATAAAAAAAATATAATTTTTGGAGGGGAATATAGTGTAGGAGCAGATACGGATCCTTATAATCCTAATGGAGTAAAACTTACCATAGATTACAATATACAAGAAAAAGTTGAAAATATATTCGATGAGGAAAAAGTAAATGGTGCAGCTATTGTAACAGATATAGATACAGGAGATATATTAGCTATGGTAAGTAGGCCAAATTTTGATCAAGACGATATAGATAAGTATTTCAATAGAGAAGATATGGCTTTATACAATAAAGCTATACAGGTAGCTTATCCACCAGGTTCGCTTTTTAAAATAGTAGTTTTATTGACAGCTTTAGAAGAAAATATGAATATTCAAGACAGATTATTTTATTGTAAAGGCTATGAGGAAATAAACGATATCACCATTAAATGTAGTAATATTTATGGCCACGGTTATCTTACACTAAAGGAGGCATTTTCTAAATCTTGTAATTCTGCATTTATTCAATTAGGTCAGGAATTAGGAAGTGAAAAAATTATGGCTATGAGTAGAAGATTAGGATTTAGTGATAAGATTAATATTGGTTTATTAGAAGAAGTAGAAGGAAATCTTCCTACAGGGAGAGAATTACAAGGCCCCTCTATTGGAAATATATCCATAGGTCAAGGTAGTATAGAAACTACTCCTTTACAAATTACAAATATGATGATGATTATAGCAAATAATGGCATTAAAAAAGATATTGGCATAGTAGATGGTATTATTACCAAAAATGGATATATGATAAAAAAATATAATAGAGAAGAAGACAAAAGAGTATTATCTGAAGAAATTTGTCAAGTTTTACAAGAGTATTTAGTAGATGTAGTAGAAAATGGAACAGCCAAAGGATTAAATTTGAAAGATATAGGAGGTGGTGGAGGAAAGACTGGCTCTGCTCAGGCTGTTTTTAATAGACGGATGACTATTCATGGATGGTTTGCAGGTTTTTATCCAAAAAAGAAACCTAAATATGTAATTACTGTATTTATCGAAGAGGGAAAATCTGGAGCAGGAGTAGCCGCACCTATTTTTGAAAAAATCTCTAAAGAAATTTACAATATTAATAGATAGGACTGGCACCACTACTATCTTTCACACATATACTTTAATATGGGGATAGTGGAGGTGCCTTTATGTTGTCTCAAATTTTATTTTTATTTTATGTATCCAGTTCTAATTCTTTTCCAGAACCACTTACTAGGGAAGAGGAAGAATATTATCTAAAACTTTATATGGAAGGAGATGAAAAAGCAAGAAATGTTCTAGTGGAGAGAAACCTAAGATTGGTAGCTCATATAGTGAAAAAATACAGCAATACAGGAAAGGATATTGATGATTTAATATCTATAGGTACAATAGGATTGATTAAAGCAATTTCTACATTTGATATGGATAAGGGGACAAGATTAGCTACTTATGCAGCACGTTGTATAGAGAATGAAATACTTATGACAATTCGTTCAGACAAAAAATCTAAAGTAGAGGTATCTCTCCAGGAACCTATTGGAGTTGACAAAGAAGGAAATGAAATATCTTTATTTGATATATTGGGAACAGAAGTGGATGATGTACTAGATGAAGTTCACTTAAAACTTCAGATAAATAGATTATATAATGCGATAAATAAGGTTTTAAAGGATAGAGAAAAAATAATAATAGAACTGAGATATGGATTAATAGATGGTGTATGTAAAACTCAAAGAGAGATAGCAAAATTTTTAGGCATTTCTAGATCCTATGTATCTCGTATAGAAAAAAGAGCCATAGATAAACTTTATAGACAATTAAGCAGTTAATAATAATAAATCCGGGAAGTCCCGGATTTATTTAATTGGTGTAATTCTCCTTAAGATTTCTTGTATTTCATTTGCAAATCCAGATATTGGTCTTCCGTTTTCCATATCTGTAGCCATGGTTCTAATTCTAGTTGATAAATCAGGATCTGCAGTTACAGCTACATTTTTTATTCTATTATCAGTATTTTTAACTCTTGTTTCTATTTTTCGCTTTAATTCTGTAGTCATTTGACCACGAACATTATTTTTTATATCTACACCTACAACGGCTGTATCTCCTGTTATTAAACAATTAGCTCTATCAACTTCATTTAAATCTACTACTTTTTGAGCTATTGTTCTAGCTCTATTTACTAAGGACATATCCATTGTGGTATTTCTCCTAGTAATATCTGTTGTTACATTAGGAGTTGGAACGACATCCCTTCTAGTAATATCTGTTGTAGGATTCGGTTGTACAACTGTATTTCTACCGGGTATATTAGTTCTTACATTGGGACTTACAACATTATTTCTTCTAGTCATATTACTTGGTGATTCCATACCTACTCTAGTTTGGGTTCTATTTAATTGTGTCTTTCTTGGTGCACATCCCATTATTGAAACAGATAACACAAAAGCAAAAACAAAAATTAATATTTTATTTTTTTTCAAGAAATTCACCTCCTATATATATTCTGAGTTTTTATATGTTTTTTATTTACTCTAAATTTTAAAATAAATGTATAAAGAAGGAAT
>CAZMBD010000106.1:1877-6471 GCA_964564325.1 uncultured Clostridiaceae bacterium | reverse complement strand
GCGGCATCTTTATTGTCACCTCAAGGCATGTGGAGTGTGTAACTTTGCTTACAAGCGGATTGACCCCTTAATATTGGACAAAAACTCACGAATACTTTCTTTTTCTTAACTTCTTTATATTTTAATGTTTTTCGCTTCTTTTATTGTACATAAATATTTATCTTCATCAAGGGTAAAGGCTACTCCCCTGCTATCGCAGGCCCTTGATTTCAGCTAAATATTTATGTGGTTTGCTCCTAAGCGAAAAATATTAAAGTCTTACTACTAAGGATTTTGCTGTTCCTTCTAAGGTTCTTCTATAGAATTCCATTGGAGAAATATATCCTAAGGAACCATGAATTCTGATTTTATTATATGATTTCATGTATTCAGAGACTTCTTTGTAGGCTTCAGCATAGTTTTCAAATTCGTACCTTGATAAACATTCATCTTCCAATAATCTATGGAAAGATTCTATATGAGCATTTTTATTTGGGGTTTTAAATGGTATTCTTTCATGCTCTAAACTCAGCTTTTGATATGCATCTTCAAATTTATGACTGATAAATTGTGGCCCGTTGTCTGACCTTATTACTAATCCAGTTTCTTTATTATAGAGTCCACGTTTCATTAATGCTCTTTTAAGAGCTATGACTATATCTTCTGCGGTACATGATAGACCCATATGGTATTCCACTATGTTTCTATCATATACATCTAGAAAGGAAGCTATATAAAAAAACCTGTCTTCACCATTGATGTAACCATATTTAATATCTACTTCCCAAAGAGAATTTGGTTTTGTAATCTCTCTATTTTGAGCTATCTTTCTTGGATACTTTGGCTTAACTGTTCTCTGAGGTCGTAGTATTTTTAATTCTTTACATAATCTATATACTTTCTTTTTATTTATAATTAATTTGAATTTTCTTCTTAGAATTATAGTTATTTTGTAATAACCATAGCATAACCCTTCAGATTCAATGATTTCACAGATGTATTCTTTAATTTGTTCATCACAAATGGTTTCTCCATCGGTAGTGTTAGATGAACCTGAGATCGGTCTACCACCCTTGTTTACTAATCTTTTATCTTCTATTGATTCTTTATTTGAATCTTTATTTATATTAAAGTAATAGGTTGATTTGTTTAATTCAAGTATTTTGAGTACCTTAGTTACTGGATATCCATAGCCTATCCATTTATTAGCTATGCTTACTTTATCTTCTATCCTTGGCTCGTTTTTTTTAGCAGGTCTTTAAGAATTGCTATTTCAAGATCTTTTTCACCTAATAGCTTCTTTAATTGCTCGTTCTCTTTATCTAAAGGAGAATTAGTACTATAATCTATATTAAGAGGATTATTGGTTTTATTAGCTGCTTTAGATTCTCTAACCCATCTTGTTACTGTACCTGGGACAATATCATGCTTTCTTGCTACTAAAGTTGTATTACCGACTTTCTCTACTTCTTTAACTATTCGTCTTTTAAATTCTTCTGAATATCTTGTATTTTTGCTTCTCATTTGGGCGACTTCCTATTGATTATATTTTACTATAATCAATAGGAAGTCGCCCAAAATGGTTAGGGGGCTAAATAGATAGATTAAATATGAAGGCATAAGTACCGAAGACGTAGTTTTGAAAGATCCGTATGTTATCACTGAAAATTCTAATAATAAACAGCCGGAAATCAACACAGGAAAATTTGTCGGAACTTTTGAATGATGTGGTTGAACGTTTTGAAGTATGGGAAGCGAAGGAACACAATTTTCAAATGGTTTTATAGGAGTAGATTTTCACAAGATATTCAAGGGGTTGGATTAGGTTTGCTATTAAGGGTAGTGTTTTTATAATAGATTTTTTTCAATCTTACAAAAGAGTAAGCTGAAATTCATCTTAAAGTAAGATATACACCTTATACTATCACTGAAAGGTAGGCGAAAATATGAATATACTTGAGGTAAAAAATCTATGTAAAACTTATGGAGGTGGCGAAGTCTCGGTAGCGGCTCTTAAAAACGTATCTTTTTCTGTTATCAAGGGAGAGTTTATTTCTATTGTCGGGGAATTAGGTTCTGACAAGAGTACATTACTCAACATTGTTGGTGCTTTGGATTTACCGACTTCCGGGAAAGTCACTTGTTTTTGCTGGAGCAAATAAAGATGTATTTGCAGAAACAACAGAAATGAACCTTATAGATGGTCTATATCTCATAACAACAAATGAAGCCTTGTTAAATAAGTCGGCAATGGAGCAGTTAGGGTTATGTATTGGTGATACTGTTACTGTCCCAAACAGTATAAAAAAGTACTATATTATTGTAGGCGTATGCGAAGATTTAGGGACATTATTACAAGCTGACGTATATGAAAAAATTTATGTTATATAAAACTAGTAGCAATAAATTATTTTAGAAGGAGTGAAGAATTCATGGAAAACAGTTATATAATTAAAACAAAAAATTTAACTAAAAAATATGGAAAAAATGAAGTAGTTAGTAACTTAAATATTAATGTAAAAAAAGGAAGAATCTATGGTTTGTTAGGAAGAAATGGTGCAGGAAAAACAACCGCTATGAAAATGATACTGGGGCTCACTGATATAACAGAGGGAGAAGTGTTTGTTTTTGGAAAAAATCTTAAGTCAAATGAAAATAAAGTTCTTCCTCATATAGGTAGTATTATTGAGTCTCCAGGATTTTACCCTAACCTTACAGCAAGTGAAAACCTAAAAATTTTTGCTACTCTAAGAAATATTTCAGATCCCAATGCCATAAAGAAAGCCTTGAATCTAGTTGGACTATCCCACAATGATAAAAAGCTATTTTCAGAATTTTCCTTAGGCATGAAACAAAGGTTGGCAATCGCTTTAGCTATTATGCATGACCCTGAACTTTTAATCTTAGACGAACCTACTAATGGCCTTGACCCCATTGGAATAGCAGAGATACGTACATTTATCAAAAACTTGTGTGTAAGAGAAGGAAAAACCATCTTAATTTCAAGCCATATATTAAGTGAGATAGATCTACTGGCAGATGATATAGGAATAATTGATCATGGAATATTGCTAGAAGAAGGGAGTCTAGAAAATTTAAAAAACAGGAGTAATAAATTTATTCAGTTTACTGTCTCAGATGTAAAAAAAGCCATTAAAATTCTTGAAAAGGAATTTTGCCACTGTGATTATACTTTGGTTAAAGACAAAAGTTTTAAAATAAACGATTCTAATGTGCCAATAAATGTGGTAGTGGATCTATTTGTTAGAAACTCAATATCAGTGTATGATGCCCATATGTATCAAGAAAGTTTGGAGGATTACTTTAAACGAATAACTGGAGGGAGAGGAATTGCTTAAACTTATTAAATGTGAATTTTTAAAATTAAAAAGAAAGAAGTTTATACTATTTGTTATCTTGGCAGCATTTGTATTCCCAATGCCCTTTAGTTTATATGTAAGAACTCCAAAGGTACTAGAGAAATTTATAAATGCCAGAGATGCTTTTGACGGGTTATATAATGCATCAATGGCAGATGGAATACAGTTTTTACTACCTGCGATTATTGGAGTAATAGCCACTATATTATTCTTCATGGAAAGAGATAATGATACATTCAAGAATATACGTACAATTCCAGTTACATCTACTGAGATGGTATTTGCTAAAATATCTGTGCTATTTATTCTATCAGTATTATTTTCTCTAATTACAACTATAGTCGTAATTATATGTGGTTACTTTGTTCCAGAATTAGAAGTATACGGGATACTTTATAAATTAATGCTGTCATTTAAACTAGGGGTATTCACAGTAGCAGGAACGATGCCACTGATAATTATAATTACATTTTTTAGTCGTAACTTTATATTTTCAGTATTGCTTTCAATATTTTATACTGTACTCAATATGATTGCATTATCATTGTATCCTGTATTGCCCAAGTTTGTTATTTGGTCTCTACCTACACCACTTACAACATTTTGGAGTGCTGGAGATATGATAAGACATGGAATGAATATGAACTTAGAAGAATTAACTACAGATCTCATTCCATCTACATTTGAAGTCGCTATAATATTGTTAGTAGTAGCTTTAGCATCCTTTGTAATTATTGATCAAATGTATAAAAGGAGGTCAGAGTAAGATGTTACCCATAATAAAGACAGAATTATATAAATTAAAAAGATATCATATTTTGATATCTGGTATTGCGCTAATGCTCCTAACAGTTGTATTGACTCTATTCACTTCAACAGCTATTGATGGATCATATTGGGACTTTAGAAATTTTATAGAACAGATAATTAAGAATAATATGTCTATGACATTTCCGATGTGTATTAGTTTGATTACAGGATATATCATTGCAAGAGAAGTAAAAGATGATACATTAAAAAACATACAAGTAATTTCTATCCCATATAGGAAAATGATGACAGGAAAACTTATTCTAGGAGCATTGATTGCAATACTTCTTGGAATTATCTGTGTAGTCTTTACACTTGTTGCACAAGCTATAATAAAATTTCCCGGATTTACCTTTGATTTAGCTATTAAAGGTTCTGCCCAAATTATAGTTAATTGTTTCTTCTTATATCTTGCAGTTCTGCCA
>CAZMBD010000106.1:0-1867 GCA_964564325.1 uncultured Clostridiaceae bacterium | reverse complement strand
TAACTAGCCGATTTTTAGGTGGTCATATGTTAGCAGTTATAATATCCTTAATATATGGATATGGAGGGATGTTTGCAGTAGGAAATATGACTCTTGCTAGTATCTATCCAATATCAGCTAGTTTAGGGATGATAAATTATAGGAGCTATGACCCAGGTGTAAGTTGGAATATTTATTTGTCTACAATGAGTTTTGTTTTTATCTTGATATTATCAGCTATATTAATTATGACAAGCAAAAAGAGCTTAGAACAATCTAATAATAGAAAGAAAAAAAAGAAAGCAATTAAAAAAGGATGGTGAGTGTATGAAAAAATCACTAATTATGCTAATGATGTCCATTTCTCTAATACTCTGTCTTACTGGTTGTAATTTAGAAAATGTAGATAAAGACAAAATACTTGGCAAATATAATTCTCTTGTAGAGACAGCTGGTAAGCATGAATTGACTAGTGATAAAAAATTAAAAGGTAAGAAGACCATGGGAGAAGATGATTATACAGGTTCATATGTAGCGGACTATGAAGATTTTACTGGTACAGAATATCTATTTGGAAGAACCTCAATAGAATCAGGTGAAGAAACTATAACTATTAATTGCGAATTGACAATTAAAAGTGGTGAAGCCAAAGTGTTTATATCAACCAACAACGACAATAAAGAAATCCTCGTTGATCAAACTGGAACATATGAAAAGACTGTAACACTTTCTGAAGGGAGAAATTATATAGGCATGGATGGTGAAAACTTTAATGGGAGTTTTGAAATAGATATAGAATAATATAAGTATGTTGTAAAATTGTACCTGGTACAACCCGAATTTTGTCGAATGTATTAATATAATAAAAGGAGATTAAACACATGACTGATCAAAACACAAACATTTAAGAACTAAAAAACCAAGTATCAAAATTTATACAAGAAAGAAATTGGGAGAATTTCATAATCCTAAAAATCTAGCTATGAGTATAGCTAAGGATTATATTCTTGATACGGATGTTTTTGAGTTAGGAGCTAATTGTATAGATATATACCTTGTTGCTTATGTAGCAGAAAATTATGGGAAAGGTAAAGAAAAATTTACCGAATACATTTTTAACAATGAAATATCGGACAAGATAAATTCAGCCCAAGCAATATAGCAGGTTGGAAAGGGTGATGGGGTATATCTCGAAGTATTGAATGAGGATGGAACAGTGAAGGATTGGGAGTTTTTTATGAAGTGGGTAGAGCAATAAATAGGAGGAGTTGAATGAATTACAAGGAAAAAGAAAGAAATCGAGTTACAGCTTTACTAGAAAATTTTTTTAATGATGCAGGTCAAGGAATATATTATGGGGAAAAACGGGATTTTGTATTACAAGATTCATCTTTGAATTTAATGGAAGAAATAAGAGAGGATACTATTGAATATTTTAATAAAAATAGTATTTCGTGGCATAAAGGTAAAAAAAATTTGCCAACGGGGCATTTATTATCTTCCCAAGTAGCCTGTGTTAATCATTTGTTTTTTCTTAGAGAAAGAAAGGATTTGGCAGATTTAGTTTTAAGGGGACTAAGAGATGATATCATAGAAGCAGTGATAATAGACGATGGTTATGTAGAGTTTGAGTTTATAGGTAAAGAAAATTATTTAGGTGAAAGTAGTTTTACTAGAGGAGCAAATACTACATCGATAGATGCGATGATGCTAGGAAGAAAAGCTAATGGAAAAAATATAGTAATATTTATAGAGTGGAAATATACGGAGAACTATAGGTCAGATAACAAATATAAAGAGACACGAGCAAATATTTATGACAAATTAATAATGAATCCCAATTCACCATTTCAAATTGAAGACCCGAGATATTTGTACTATGAACCTT
>CAZMBD010000105.1:0-6512 GCA_964564325.1 uncultured Clostridiaceae bacterium | reverse complement strand
CTACAGGAAGTATCATATGTTTAATAACATCTAAAACATAAGCCCTACCTGTAAAAGAAGCCCTTGGATCTGTCATACCATAAGTAGGGAGCCATCCTAGTTTAGAAGAAAAGATGATAATTAACATTAAACCAAGCCAAAAAGAAGGCATAGAATTTAAAATATATGAAAATCCTGAGAAAATAAAATCTATAATTGAACCTTCTCTTCTAGCTGCAATGATTCCCATAGCTGTACCTATGATTAAAGACAAAACCCCAGAAGTTAAAACCAATAAAATAGTTGCGGGAAGTTTTTCTACAATCATATCAGACACAGGCCTATTATATATAATAGATGTACCTAAATCACCACTCATAGCAGTCTTTAAATAATTTATATATTGAACAGGCAATGGCTTGTCCAATCCATACTTTGCCTCAAGCGCTGCTCTTAATTCTGGATCGTCTGTCTCTTTCCCCATAAGAGTTTTTACAGGATCTCCAGGAGCTAAATTAATAATTATAAAATTAAGAGTAAAAACTATAATAACCGTAAGAATACCAGTTAATACTCTTTTGCCTATATATTTTCCCACTTTATCACTCCTAAAATTAAAATTTATAATTCACACCATTGTTTTAATGTAATATAGTGAACACGTTCACTTTTTATGTTATTATCATATTAGCATAATGATATATTGATGTCAATATATTTTTTTTACTCTTTATATTCCAAATTGTTGCAATCTTTTAAACGGCTTTTTGCTTTACTAAATATTTAGATTTTGTTATAATTTTGTTATAATCTTAAAAGCAAAGAGATCTTGTATAGTTACGCGAGTCCCTAGTGAAAGGAGAACTAGTATGCCTAAGCAAACGTTTTTCAATTTGCCTAAAGATAAAAAAGAAAAGATCATTAATACTGCATATGATATATTTATTGCCATGGATTATAAGGATGTAGATATTCGAACTATTACAAAGGCAGCTAATATTTCCATAGGTAGTTTTTATCAGTACTTTCATGATAAAGATGATTTATACTTATATTTAATGAATAGCATAGAAAAAAAAGTATATGCAAAAGAAAAAGAAAAATCTGGTTACTTTTTAATGAATGAAAATATGATTCCTTTAGAGGAAATATTGACCGAAAAAGAAATTGATTTTAATAAAACTTGGTATAGAGCACCTGTTGAAGTTATGATGAAATTTTATTTTGGACCATATAGTAAGGATTTAAATAGTGATATAATGGATGAACTTAAAGAATTACAATTATCAGGAAAGATAAAGGATTCTATAGATATTGATTTCGTATTTCATATTTATGCTACATCCATGTTTAATATTTTAATGTACTTTAGAGAAAAAAATATTACAGATCATGAAGAAAAAATGACCATAAAAAAAGAATTTTATAATAATTGGTTTTTACATGGAATAATGGAAGAAAAACAGGCGGCACTCACAATTTAATACGTACCTTAAATATTGTAATAAGAATTTAATATATTATTAGCTATATATAAGATATAATTATAATAAAAGGAGAGAATTGTAGATGAAAAAATATTTAAGTTTAATATTAATAATTACTTTAATCTTATGTACAATTACTCCAACTATGGCAATATCAGAAAATGAATTATATGAACAATCTGCACTTATATTAAAAGAAATTGGAGTATTAAAAGAATTAAGATTAGAAACGAATCTTAAAAGACAAGATATGGTAGTTTTAATGTCTAGACTTTATAAAGAAGAAGAAATTGCAAAAAATTATATAGACAAACATCAATTTAAAGATATAAAGGATAAAAATTATGATTCCTATATAGCGTGGGCTGTAAATAAGGGCTTAATACAAGGCTTTTCAAAAAATATCTTTGGTTATGATAAAACAGTTACAGTTCAAGAATTCCAAACAGTATTATTGCGAGCACTAGGCTATAAAGAAGAAAGCAGTAATTGGTCTAAAATCCCAGATATTGCTGAAAGTCTAAATTTAATGGAAGGAATCTCTACCCAGCCAAAACAAGAACTTAGTAGAGGATTAATGGCAACAATGACTGTAAATGCATTAAAACATATTTTAAGAGGCAGTAGTATGACTTTAGCTCAAAAATTAAATATAGATATCTCCAATCCCTTTAAAATTGCTGCAAATACTATTGTAAATAAAGACACATTAAAACTAGAGGGAACTGCCATTGGCACCAAATCTTTGATATTGGAGGTAAAATTAATAGATAATAATTCTAGTACAGAAGAAAAACTTTACGAACTAGAAATAAATTCTGATGGTAAATTTTCTATTGAAATATCAAATTTAAAATCAGGAAAATATGAATATAAATTTATATTTGGAAATCTATATACTACTCCAGAAACATTTACTATTCAAGATACAAATATAAATAAAAACCCAGAAATATTATAAAAAATACCCCTAGGCTCTATTATTGGTCAGATCTATCTAGTACTTTTAAATACTGATTTAATGTTTCTATAAAAATATCATAGGTAAAATCATGACCAAATAATAAATACTCATAGATCATTCCCCTTCCGATATTATCTAATATATTAGATAATTCTCTATCAGAAATTTGGTCAATCTCTATATCTTTAGATATTTTCTCTCTATATATGCTCATATATATTGTCCTTTCCAATTGAAGATATGTACTGTAATAAGGTAAAGTGTTATATACCTATAATATTACATCCTTATCCTTTTTTCAACTTTATTTAATAAGGCTTTTAGGTTTACACCATATCTTCTCATAAGCAATTCTTTCATTTCCATCTTCCAGATATATAATTCCACAATAAATAAATCCATGCTTTTGTAAAAATTTTTGCATTGGTAAATTGCCCCTATGGGTATCCACTTTAATACTATTTATATTATTTTCTATGCACATTTTCTCTATATTTTCTAAAATTATAGAGGATATTCCTAATCCCCTATAATTAGAATCTACAGCTAATCTATGAATTGTAGCATATTCTCCATCACTTAGCCATTGACCATTATAAATAGTATCATAGGTTTTTTCTCCATTAAAAATAACTGCTACAGTTCCAATGATGATATTATCCTTTAATAGCACATAGCTATTATTATTACTTATATCCTCTTTTATCACATCATAATTTGGATAATTATTTTGCCATTGATCTATTTCAAGTTCTTTAAGATAACACTGTGCCTTATTTATTATATTCATAATATCCTCTATATCAGACTCTACTGCTTTTCGAAACTCCATACTTACATCTCCTAAATCGACAACGGAACGGACCTTTTGTCAAATTTTTCTCCCACATAATATGGTATAATAATAATATATCATATTAATAAATAATTTGACAAGAAAAGGTGGGGATGATTTGAAAAACCAAAAAAGAATTCGGGATTTTGGAATTACTATAGGCAACATGGAAACAGGAAAAAACAATTCCATTACCGATGTACCACAGCTCAAAGTAGGACATTATACATTAAATGATGAGAATATTAAAACTGGAGTTACTGCAATAATACCCCATGATGGAAATATATTTAAAGAAAAATTAGTAGCAGCCTCTCATGTAATCAATGGTTTTGGAAAAAGCATAGGACTAATACAAGTAGATGAATTAGGATCCATAGAAACTCCCATAGTCCTTACAAATACATTAAGTGTAGGAGCCGCTCATGAAGGATTAACCAAATATATGCTCTCCATAGATGAGGATATAAAATCCTTAAATCCTATAATTTGTGAATGCAATGATGGTTATTTAAATGATATTAGAGGACTTCATATTAAAGATACTCATGTAACAAATGCCATAGAAAATGCAGATTCTGAGTTTCTAGAAGGCTCTATAGGAGCAGGCACAGGCATGATGGCTTTTGGACTAAAGGGTGGTATTGGTTCTGCATCTCGTATAGTCCATTTGGATAATAAAGAATATATACTTGGTGTACTTGTCCTATCTAATTTTGGTGGAATCAAAGATTTTATGATAAATGGAGAAAATATTGGCAAAAAAATAGAAAAAAAGATACAGAATAAAAAAGAAGAAGATAAAGGCTCTATAATTACCATAGTAGCTACTGATATTCCTCTTTCTTCACGACAATTAAAAAGAATAATCAAAAGAGTTTCCCCAGGAATTGCTCGAACTGGTGGATTTATTAGTAACGGAAGCGGAGAAATAGCTCTAGGATTTTCTACAGGAAATATTATTTATCACAACGAAGAGAAAGACATAATTAATATAAAAATACTTAATGAATCCAAAATCAATCAAATATTTAGGGCAACAACAGAAGCTACAGAAGAAGCCATACTTAATTCTATGATTACTGCAAATACAACCATAGGTAAAGATAAACATATAGTCTATTCTTTAAAAGATTTTATATGATATATTAAAGGCTAGTTATTTTATCAAATTTCGACAAAATAACTAGCCTTTGTTAATATCAATATATTCCTATCTCATTTAATATCGCCTTAATATTATTAGGTATTAAAGCCTTTTGTTCAGAACTAAGATTTTCATATTCTCTTTGTGCAAAGAATATTCTTCTATCTGCGTCATATTCCTCTAATTCTTCTACAAAATTACTAAATTCTAAAGCTACACGCATATCTTCTTCTCGTGGTATAGGAGTTTCATATAGTGGATTTAAATAATCTCTAACAATAGAAATACCATAATCTGGGTTTGGAGCCCATTTGCCAGACGTATCTTCTATATATTTCACCGTTCCTGCCCAAGCAGCAGTTCTAGTACTATACCATCTTGGATGAGGTTCCCCTATTGGATCTACGCCACAGTATATGCCCATATGATTAAAATGAGCCCTTACTCCATCTTCTGGAGTTGGAAATACCTCATGATCATAAGTAGTATCTCCTGTTGCATTTGCCGCCTTAATTCCAGCCCAATTATTCATCTCAGGCTTTACTTGTCCAGTATATCTACCAAAACTAGTTTCCTTAGCAGCTTGTACATAAAGTATCTCCGGATTAATCCCAGTTAACTCGCCATATTCCCAATAATATTCAGCCACATCTACAAATCTCTTATGAGCACCTTTTTTTATGGCCCAAGCTTGGACTTGAAGAATGCTCGTCTTAGTTCTCGACATAATTGGAGTTTTTAGGGATTCTATTTTGTTTTCCACTCTTATAAGTTTTTCTACCTTTTCCCTGGAAATATTTCTTTTTTCATCTTCAGATAAACTATCATAAATCTTTCTAGCTTTTTCTACATTCACTTTTTCTTCTGCCACTATCTTTGTAATCTGCCAATCTTCAGGTAATTCATCTATTAATTGTATAAACTGTTCTTCTTTAGTTGGTAGCTTAGGTTTTTCTGGTTCTACTGGTATTATAGGTTCTTCTGGAGTTTCTACTGGCTTTTCTGGTTCTATTGGAATTTCTGGTTCTTCTGGCTCCTCTTCTCTTTTAGCTAAATCCTTCTCGATGAAATTAAGGATCTTTGCTGTTTCAGCCCTAGTAATATATTTTTTAGGACCAAAAGTCCCATCTGGATATCCTTTTAAATATCCATAATACACCATTGTATTTACATAATCTATAGCCCAATCTCCTATTTTATCTTTATCCTTAAAATTAAGTACATCTTCATAAAAAATTCCATCCAATTCAGAGGCTATAGACAATATCTTAGAAGCCTCTTGTCTAGTAATAAATCCATTAGGTCTCATAGTCCCATCTTCATAACCATTAATATAACCTGCTGCCGCTGCCACTTTTATATCTTCATAAAAGGAATCCTCTTTTTTTACATCTTTAAACTGAATTTCCACTGCATCAGTAAATTCATAAATATTATTTACTGCCTTTATAAATTCTGCCCTAGTAATACTCTTTTGAGGCTTAAAAGTTCCATCAGGATAAAGAGGCATTGCACCTTTTTCTATTAAATGAATAATTTCAGTTTGTGCCCAATGTCCTTCTATATCTGATGCCATAGCTAAAGAAACGCTAGTACTAGAAAAAATCATACACAATGCAATTATTAAATATAATATTCTATATCTTTTCGCCAATAATCTTCTCCCCCTTGTTGATTTTTGTAAAGTTTAGAAATATTATAACATATTATTGTTTCAATTGTATTACAAGAATCAAACAAAAGGCTCAAACAAAAAGCCCCAAACAAAAGGGACAGTCCCTTTTGTTTGACAGTCCCTTTTATTTGTGCCTAGTATTTAATTATTTATTGAAAATTGCTATTTTATGATTTAACTTTAAATCTACTCTATCCCCTATTCTAAATTCTGCATTTTCTTTTCCGCTTAAATTTACTTCTATACTTTCATCACCTTTATCAACTTTATATTCTGTAAATTGCCCCATAAATACTTTTTCTTTAATTATATATTCACCATCTGTTTTTCCCAATATTTCGATGTCCTCTGGCCTAACCATATATTTTTTCCCATCTATATCTATTAAATTAGACTTCCCAATAAAAGAAGCAATATATTCATTA
>CAZMBD010000104.1:0-6545 GCA_964564325.1 uncultured Clostridiaceae bacterium | reverse complement strand
TGGGCTAAGAAGTGTTGGGTAAATATGGCTAATGCAGGTAAATTTAGTTCTGATAGAACTATAGAAGAATATGCTAAGGAAATTTGGGATATTTAAAAAAACAGGAGGGAAAAAAATGAAAAAGTTTATGAGCCTTTTATTAGTATTAGTATTATCACTATCTTTAGTTGCTTGTGGCAATAAAGATGCAGATACAGGAAGTAAGGATCAGGACGAAGAACAAGAAGATACTTTAGATATTAAAGAAACTATTAAAGTACAAGTAGAGGAAGATTGGCTACCACATTATGAAAAGGCAGCAGAAAGGGTTAAGGAAGTATATCCAGAAGCTACAATTGAATTTATCACAACTGCTTCCTTCGACCATTTAGATGTATTGGATGCAACAGATGTTACTAATGAAGATGTGGCAGATGTATTTGCTATTCCAGCAGATAGAATTTATGGTTTAGCACAAAATGAGGCACTAGCAGCTATTGATGCTAAAACTATGGCTGAAAATGTAGGTGGATTTTCTAATTATGATGAAGGCCTTGGTGGAAACTTTAAAATTGAAGACGATTATTTAGCTTTTCCTATGAATATTGAAACTTTAATTATATTTGCAAATAAGGCCAATGCTGAAGCTCATGGTATAGATTTATCCAAAACCATAGAATTTACTGAATTAGATACAGAAGATATGTTAATACCAGCATTTGATGCTTGGTTTGGAGTTGCTGTTACCAACTCTGCTGATATAGAATTATTAGGTAAGGAAGATTCTGGGGAATTATTTTCAGATTTAACTTCTGAATTTAGCGAATTGCCAAGTGAAAAGCAAGAGTTATTTGAAGCACTATTTAATTATTGGAAAGCACATAATGATGCAAAAACTTCCCTTTGGGATGGAGATGCAGCTTGGGGATATATGGACACAGCATTTAGCTCAGGTGGAAATGCATCCTTAAGATTAGAAGGACCTTGGTCTACAGGTAGTTTATCAAGTTTAGCAAATGATGGAGAAGATTTAGAAATATTACCTATAACTAATGTGACTATTAATGGCAAACCACTAGCTCACTGGAAAGGTGGTTGGGGATTAGCTGTTAATTCTAGAAATGAAGAAAATAAAGAAAAAATGCTATTGGCACAAAAATTTATAGAAGAAGTTGTAAATACAGAATATGCAGTAGATTTCTTTAAGGCTACTGGAAAGATTTTAGAAAATGTTCCAGCTTCAACTTATGAATCCTCTGATTTATCTGATACAGATAAGGCAGTAATTTCAGCAGTTATAGCATCCTATGAAGATGCACCAGCTAGACCATTATTCTTGGAATGGGGTTCAGTTTGGGATACTTGGAAAAACTCAATTCTATCCTGGCCAAATACTAAACCAGCTAGTGTAGAAGATGCATATAAAGAAATAAAAGCATCCTTTGATGCTATGATGGGTAATTTCTAGAGAATTAAATTGTGTGGGACAACGAGATAGGCTCTCGTTGTCCTATTTACTAGATGTAAGAGGTCCTTGCACACCCATTTTTGTAAAAAAGCATCAATAAGTTGGTGCCGGGTTCAAATATTTAGCTATCAAAAAGGGGGGATTAATGTGGCAGATAAAAGTAATTTCAAAGAAGATGAAAAGGTTTTTCTAAAAAAGCTAAAAAGTAATAAAAGAGAATTTGCAAAAAAATTAAATAAAAATTTACCTTTGAAGGTAAGAAAGCTTAAATTACAACTATATGTGGCAGAAGAAAAATATAAGTTTTATGAGAACTATGTAGATTTAGATTACGATGCTCAATTGGAATATAATAAGAGTAAACTTTTAAGGGAAGAATTACCTAAAATAATAGATTATATAATAGATGGAACAAAAGATGTAGATGAGGCAATAGAAAATCGGAAGCATATCAATTTAGACAATGAAAGACAAGTAAAATTGGAGTTAAAGGAATTTAAAAAAGAGCAAAAAAATGAATTGAAATTGGAAAAAAGAAAGCTGAAAGAAAAGAGAAAACAAGGGTTAATATCTAAAAAAGCAGAGACAAATCAGATAAAGGCTCTTAAATTAAAATATAAGGAATCTATAGAATTAAAATCTTACGATTCACCCCTAAAGGAAAATAGGGAATTTATAAAGGATAAAAAATATGAGATTAAGGAAAATACTAAGCAAAGTTTGAAAATATTAAATTCTAATATTGCAGATATATATAGAAATACTCCTGTTAAGGTAGAAAAGACTAAACCTAGAATTGCCTATTTTACTCTACCTTTTCCTGGAATTGGGCAAATCCTTAATGGTCAATATGAAAAGGGATTTATATTTCTATTAGCTACATTATTTATTTATTTTATTACCATTCCTTATGCATTAGGATTTGGAAATTATCAAGGACAAGGGTTAAGGGGTTTAATAACTTTGGCAGAGGGAGGTAGGAGAGTAGATAAATCCTTAATATTTATGATAGAGGGGATAATATCTATATTTCTAGTGCTTATATCCTTAATACTTATATATATTTCCTTTAGGGATGTATTAAAAGTAGAAAAGGGGATTATAAAGGGAATTAGACCTAAGAATTGGTTTGAGATAAAATCAACACTGGAAGAAGAAGGTTTTCCTTATATTGCAAATATACCAGCCTTTATTCTCATAATGTTTATGGTATTGTTGCCAGCAGTTACTACTATATTACTATCTTTTACTAGTATGGATCCGAAACATCAGTCCAAATTCAGCTGGATAGGGTTTGAAAATTATAAATTAATTTTTGGTGGGAAAGGCTTAGCAGGTTCTGTTTTTTGGTTAACATTAGTTTGGACTATTATTTGGACTTTAGCTGCTACTAGTTTAGCCATATTTATAGGATTTGCATTAGCATTATTAGTAAATAATGATAGAGTAAAGGGTAAAGGTTTATTTAGGACAATTTATTTATTGCCTTGGGCAGTTCCAGCATTTATTACTATAATGTTCTTTAGTATAATGTTATCTCCAAATGGAGCTATTTCTCAATTGCTTAACAATCTTTTGGGTTTGGAATTAAGCGTAAAGACCGA
This sequence comes from uncultured Clostridiaceae bacterium, assembly GCA_964564325.1. Taxonomy (GTDB): domain Bacteria; phylum Bacillota; class Clostridia; order Tissierellales; family Tepidimicrobiaceae; genus JAAZMA01. The sequence goes on along the minus strand of CAZMBD010000104.1, from coordinate 3,494 downwards.
TACTGTTCAAACTCGAATTGCATTGATTTTATTACAAGGATGGTTGGGAAGTTCTTATGTGTTTTTATTATCTACTGGGGTATTACAAGCTATTCCTGAAGATTTATATGAGGCGGCAGGAATGGACGGGGCTACTACTTGGCAAAAATTACGACATATTACAATTCCCATGGTATTACATCAAACAGGGCCTTTATTAGTAGGCCAATATGTATTTAATTTTAACAATTTTTCCATTATATATTTATTTAATGGTGGAGGCCCCTTTGAACCAAGTCTTTATGGAAATTTAGCAGGTTCTTCTGATTTGCTTATTTCATATATTTATAAATTAACTATAGAAAATCAGTATCAAGGTATAGGGGCAGCTATTACTGTGTTTGTATCTTTGGCAGTAATGTTGGTATCTCTTTTAGGATATAGAAATACTAAGGCCTTTAAAGAGGGGGTGTAATCTATGAAATTGTTTAGAAAAAAAGAGGATTTGTATTTATCTGATAAGCAACCATTGACTTTATCGGGGAAAATTCTTTTATTTTTCACATATATTATTTTGATATCTTGGGCAGTGGCTATTATATGGCCTCTTTATCAAATGATTTTATCAGCTTTTAATGGAAAGCAGCAGCAGTATTTAATGTTAAATGATCAATTTGAATTTTCACTAAGACATTTTCAATATTTATTTAAAAATACACTATTTTTAAAATGGACAAAGAATACTATATTAGTAGCTTTGGCTACAGCCCTTTTAACATTAATTATAGTGTCTTTTACAGGATATGCCTATTCCAGATATAGATTTAAAGGGAAGAAAGCTTCTTTAATGGCTATGCTATTGATACAAACTATACCTGCTTTTGCAGGAATTACTGCTTATTTTACAATGTATTCTGTTTTATCTTCTAAAAATCCTGCCTTTACAAGGCAAATGATGCTTGTATTAATATATTCAGGTGGAGGAATAGCCAATAATACTTTTATTTTAAAGGGATATATTGATTCAATTTCTCCAGAATTAGATGATGCAGCGAAAATTGATGGATGTTCTAATTTCCAAGTTTATAGACTGATTATTATGCCTATAGCAAAACCTATGCTGGCTTTAATAGGATTGTGGTCATTTATAGGACCCTTTATGGATTATTTATTGCCAAAGGTATTGCTTACTAGTCCAGAGACTTATACATTAGCAGCAGGTTTATTTACATTGATAAATGATTTTAGAACCTTAAATCAGCCAGCCTTTGCAGCAGGAGGACTTTTAACTGCTATTCCCATAGTAATATTATTTATTTCACTACAAAAACAATTAGTTTCAGGTTTATCTCAAGGTTCAGTTAAGGGTTAATAAATTTTAGAACTTGGAGGGGATTTTATGGAAGTTATTTTAAAAAATATAGGTAAAAAATATGAGGGACGGGAAGAATTTACTTTAAGAAATATTGATTTGACAATAGAAGATAAGGATTTTTGCGTTATACTAGGCCCATCTGGTTGTGGTAAGACTACTTTACTTAGAATGATAGCTGGACTTAATTCCATAACAGAAGGGGATTTATACTTTGGTCATAAGAGAGTAAATAAAGTTCCACCTAAGGATAGAGATATTGCTATGGTCTTTCAGTCTTATGCCCTATATCCACATATGACTGTATATGATAATATGGCCTTTTCCTTGGTAATGAGAAAAGAAAATAAGAAACTTATTCATGAAAGAGTATTAGAGGCAGCTGAACTTTTGGAACTTACTGATTATTTGTATTCTAAGCCTTCGGATATTTCTGGAGGTCAAAGGCAAAGAGTTGCTTTAGGGCGAGCCATAGTTAGAAAGCCTAATGTATTTTTAATGGATGAACCTTTATCTAATTTAGATGCAAAGCTTAGGGAACATATGAGAGTGGAGCTAGTAAGATTGCATAAAACTTTGGGCAGTACTACTGTTTATGTAACCCATGATCAAGTAGAGGCTATGACCATGGCTACAAAGATTGTACTGATGAATGATGGGAAAATTCAGCAGGTAGGGAAACCAGATGAATTTTACAATAAACCAGAAAATATATTTGTAGCTGAATTTATAGGTTCTCCTACTATGAATATAATTGAAGGAAGCATAGAGAAAGGTAGATTTGTTTCAGATGATGGTATTATAGTAGTTAGACCTTCAGAAGAGGATTCTAAATCCTTAGAGTCCTATGAAGGGAAGAATGTATCCATGGGTATTAGGGCAGAAAGATTTGAAAGTGGTGGAAAATTAGGAGATACTTTTGAATGTATAGTAGATGTGGTAGAAATGCTTGGGAAGGAAAAAATACTCTATACTAGACTTGAAAATGGACATGAATTGATTATATCTGTGCCAGGACATTATGAATATAATGAAGAGGAAAAACATTCCTTTGGGTATGATATAGATGCATTACATTTTTTTGATAGTGAAACAGGTTTGCGTATAAATTAATTTTTATAAATAGAAAAGAGGTACGATATGAAGAAAAATAAAACAGTAACTGTTAATGATGTGGCTGAATTAGCTGGGGTTTCTCCCTCTACAGTATCTAGGGTAGTATCTAATAATCCTAGAATAAGTAAGGCTACAAGGGTAAAGGTGTTGAAATGTATGGATGAATTAGGATATTATCCAAATGCCAATGCCCGATCCTTGGCCATTAAAAAAACAGGAACCGTAGGCATAATAATACCCACCACCTCAGAAGATTACTTTTCTAATCCGTTTTTTTCTGAATGTATTAAAGGCATTATAAGAGGAGCTTCTAGCTCAGATTATGATTTGTTAATATCTACAAATACGGAAAAGGGTGAAGAACTTAAAATAATTCAAAAGTTCATTAAAGGTTCTAAAGTAGATGGAATTATACTTATGACTAGTAAAGAAGAAGATGAGTGTATAGATTATTTGTTGAGTATGGACTTTCCGTTTTCCCTTATAGGCACGGCTTTCGACGAAGATGAAAAAATAAATCAGGTAGACAATGATAATTATAAAGCAGCATACGAATTGACAAAGCATATTATTGATAGTGGAAGAAATAGAATTGCCATTATTGTTGGCGATATGAATTTAATGGTAAGCAAAAAGAGAGTTGCAGGCTATAAGCAAGCCTTGATAGATTGTAATATAGATTTTGATGAAAATTTATTATTTAGTGGAAGTTTTGATGAAAAAATTGGATATGACTATGCAGAAGAAATTTCTAAAATAGAGCCTTTGCCAGATGGCCTAGTTGTTACGGATGATTTAGTTGCACTTGGTGCAGTTAAAGCATTTGAGAATTTAGGAATAAATATACCAAAAGACATAGCCATAGCTAGTTTTAACAATAGTGTATTTGCTAAACATTCCAATATACCACTAACTTCAGTAGATATTAATGCTATAGAATTAGGAAGACAGGCTATGAATTTATTAGTAACTGCAATAGAAGAGGAAACTAGGGGCAAAAAAGTATCTATTCCCCATAAAATATATA
>CAZMBD010000103.1:0-6870 GCA_964564325.1 uncultured Clostridiaceae bacterium | reverse complement strand
AAATAACTATGGGGTGGAGCAATGAACAATAAGGGTTTTACATTATTGGAATTAATACTTTGTATTTCTTTAGTTGCTATAATACTCACAATTCCCATATTAAAAACAGATGTATTTTTTAATCAAAAAGAAAAAAAAGAATTGAAAGAATTTATAACAGATATTAATTATGCTAGAAATAAAGCAATTATTGAGTCCACCCGTCATAGTATTTATATAAGACCTGATACAAATTCTTATGTTATTTATCAGCACAAAAGTTCAATGCCAAAAATAGTAAAAAAGAAAGAGTTTACTAATGGTATCCAATTCAAAAGTACAAATGTTAAAGATAAGGAAATAATATTTACCCAATCTGGTGCTCCTAGTCACGCAGGAGAAATACTATTAAAGAATAGGAGAGGCGAAAATATAAAAATTACAATTACTCCAGCTACAGGGAAGGTAAATATCTATTATAATAAATAGAATTTAATTGAAAGTTGGATAGGAATGAATAAAAGGGGCATTCTTTTAATTCATGTATTATTGGGATTGTTTTTGCTAGGATTAGTTACAGTTACTTGTTTACCTATATTAAATACAGCCTTAAATAATTTTCGTCTTGTAAATATAAAAAAGGATATGATATTTATTGCTGAATCTGTTATTGAACAGATTAAATCCTTTGACTATAATAATACAATAGATGAAGAATTTATATTTGATTTACAATTAGTAGAATTAATTGAAATCTTAGAAGAAACAGATCAGGTAGATATTTGTTTACCTTTAAATTTAGATGAGGAAGAATACAAATATTTTTGTAAGATCTATAAAAATAAAGTAGATAATCTTTGGGAAATTGAGGTAAGTATTAGCCCTGTAAAAGAGATTAAAGGTATAAAAGATGTTAAAATTATAGCCATTTTGCCTATTCCCAAAAAGGGGCTTATTGACAATGAATAAAGAAGGTGGATTTACTTTAATAGAATTGCTTTTATCTTTAGCTATTAGTTCAATTCTTATCTTAAGTTTTTATTTTATATTAGATTTTACTACAAATACATATAAATTAGGGGAAGAAAATGATGAAGTAATGTTAAATGGACAATATGCTATAGAATTTATAAAAGGAGAAATAAGACAGGCTGAAAAGATTTTTTCTATAGATTGTTTTGAAGGATTAAAAGACGAATATAAGGATAATCTTGGATTTGTTATTATGAGGCATTATCCAAATGAAACTTATAAATATAACTATTCTACATATTATCTGAAGGAGAATAAAATATATAGAATAGCAGAAAGTAGAAAGGGAAATACATTGCCTAGAATTTCTGCCTTTAGTGGACATAATTTAGTAGCTGAAAATGTAATATCTATCGATAAAACTAATATTAATTTTGATAATAAAGTTGTAGATTTAAATTTTGTTTTAAAAGGAGATTTAGGGAAAGCAAAAGAGTTTAAAACAAAAATCTTTATTAGATGTCCTGTAATATATTAGACGAGGAGTGCTAGTCTTGAGAGGAAATAAAGCTTTTATATCTATAACTGCTTTGTTAATAATGGGAATTATACTTATTTCTTCAGTATTTTTATTATACATATCTAAACTGGAATATTTAATATTAAATTCAAACAAGAATAGTATACAATCTTATTATTTAGGGGAAGGTAAAATTTACAAAGTTTTGTATCAGGACAAATATTATTTTGATGAGGTATTGCCTAGAATAGAAACCTATTTAAAATATGGTGCTTTGGGCAAATATTATAGTCCTAGGATAAAATTAGAATATGAAGACTTAGTAGATGGAGACAATTATAGGAATATAGATACGTCTTTTATAGTTGAGGAAAATAGGAGATTGATGGTATTAGATACTAAGTCTAATTTTAATGGCATAGATAAAGCTATTCAGGCTAAGGTAAATATTATAAAGGATTTTTATGAAATGGGTATCCCAATTTTGTATAATGCTAGCATAGATGAGGAAAGGTTAGATGAATATTTAGCATATATTGATTATATAAGTGAAGAAATAAAATTACCTATACAAAATAGCGATATAATAGGGATAGAATCTATAGATTTTGATAATATTTTCATTTACAAGGATTTTCCTAGAGGAGATTGTATTGAATTTTATAGAAACAATATAGAGGGCCCTATAATGAAAAAATATTTAACTAATAATTTATTTTTAATAATAAGGGAAAATGCGAATTTATTTATTGGAATAGGGGAAGAAGATATATTTTCAGAAGAGGAAGATACTCTTATATTAAAAGGAATTGTTTATACAGAAGGAGATATTTTTTTAAATAGAAGTTTAGAATTTTATGGTATAATGATTTTAAATTCAGGTTATATACATATATCTCCTAATTCAACATTAAAACTTGAAGGTATAGTATTATCAAAAGATTATCCATTTGGAACATTAGAGGATGAAAATAGAGCTGAAATAAATTATAATATACTTGAGATAAAACCTAGTGGAATATATTTGCCTGATTTTATTGAAACTAGAATAAAGTTAATTAAAGGAGTGATATAAAATTGGAATTACGAAATTTAATGGAAGATGCAGTAAAAGATACTATTAATAAACTTCTCTCAGAAGATGAGAATATTTGCCATTGTGATAAATGTAAATTAGATATCGCAGCTATAGCTTTAAATAATTTAAAGCCTAAATATGTAGTTACAGAAAAGGGTCACTTATATGGAAAAGTGGATACTATGAATTATCAATTTGATGCAGATTTAATTAAGGAGATTACCAAAGCTATGCAGATAGTAAAAAAACAACCACATCATGATATAGGTGAGTAATTTGAAAAATATTGTATTAATTGGGATGAGTGGAGTTGGAAAATCTACAATAGGAAAATATATATCAGAGAAAATGAATATGGATTTTTTGGATACTGATGATATAATAGTATCTAATACGGGGAAAAATATAAATTATATATTTGATAATTATGGAGAAAAATGTTTTAGAGAATTAGAAAAACTGGTAATAAGCACATTATCTCAAAAAGAGAGTATTATTATATCCACTGGTGGGGGAATAGTTTTAAATTTAATAAATATAGAAAAGTTAAAGAAAAATGGAATTATATTTTTTCTAAAAGGTAGTGTAGAAACACTATATCAGAATATTATCGTATCTAAAGGTTTTAAGGAACAAAGACCTTTATTAGATGAAAAGAACCTAAAAAGTAGTATTGAAAAAATATATAAAGCAAGAGAAAACTTGTATTTATCCAGTGGAGATTATATAATTTCTGTAGATGAAAGAACTGTTAAAGAAATAGGGGATGAAATTATTCAAGTTTTTAATGAAATTAACTCTTGTTCTTAGTTTTTAAGATTGATATAATAAAATAGTTAAAAAAGAGGTAGATAGTAGTGGATATACTCATAATTCATGGTCCCAATTTAAATATGCTAGGTAGAAGAGACCAAAATATATATGGAGAACTTAGCCTAGAAGAGATTAATGTACTTATTAATAATAGGGCCAAGAAGTTGGATATTCAATTGGATATAATCCAAAGTAATTTTGAAGGAGAAATAGTGGAAAGGATCCATAGGGCCATGGATGATGGAACTAGTGGTATAATTATTAATCCAGCAGCATTTACTCATTATAGTATAGCTATAAGGGATGCATTAGAGCCACTTTCTATTCCTGTAGTAGAAGTTCATTTATCTAATATATATAGTAGAGAGGAATTTAGAAAAAAATCCGTAATTGCTCCTGTATGTACTGGACAGATTACTGGTTTTGGTCATTATGGCTATTTATTGGCATTAGATATGTTAAAAGTTTATGATGAATAATTGAGGAGGTAATATAATGATTTCAGCAGGTGATTTTAGAAAAGGAGTTACTTTTGAAATGGATGGAGATGTATATCAAATTGTAGATTTTCAACATGTTAAGCCTGGCAAAGGGGCAGCCTTTGTAAGGGCAAAAATAAAAAATATAATGACTGGCACTATTAAGGATTATACTTTTAATCCAAATGATAGATATCCAAGAGCTCGAATTGAAACTAAAGAGATGCAATATCTATACAATGATGGAGAACTTTATTATTTTATGGACAATGAAACTTATGAACAATTACCTTTAAACAAGGAGGATGTAGAAGAAGCCATTGTTTATATTAAGGAAAATAGTAATGCAACTATTAGATTTTATCAAGGGAAACCTTTTGACGTAGAGGCTCCAAATTTTGTAGAATTAGAAGTAACTCATACTGAACCAGGGATAAAAGGTGATACAGCCACTGGTGCTACAAAACCAGCTGTCTTAGAAACTGGAGCAACAGTAAATGTACCTTTATTTGTTAATATAGGAGATGTATTAAAAATTGATACTAGGACAGGTGAGTATTTGTCGAGAGTATAGGCAATAATATAAAATATATTATATGAGGAGGGATTTTAGTGGATTATTTATATGAAAGAGTAGCTTATTTAAAGGGATTGGCAGAAGGGTTAGGAATTGAGGAGGAATCAAAAGAGGGCAAATTATTGCTACATATAATTGATACCTTGGAAGACTTTGCCAATGCTATGGACGAAATCGCAGAAGAACAGGAAGAATTAGAAGAATATGTGGGCTATATAGATGAAGATTTAATGGATGTAGAAGATGAATTATATGGATTTGATGATGATTGCTATCCATTTGAAGATGAAGAATTTGAAGATTTAGATTTTGATTTAATTTGTGACAATGATGAGGATTTTGACATAGAAGAATAATTAGAAATAGTTTTAAAGACTTAAAACCTTTTTGGTTTTAAGTCTTTATTTTTTTGCATAATATTTTTAATAATTCATATTTATATATAAAGGAGGACAGGTTATGAAATTAAGTGATATTAAAATATATGATAGTGTTTTAGAATATATTTGTTTGGAATTAAGCCATCCATTGGGAAAAGTTAAAGAAGAGTATAAGGAAAAGATAGAAGAAATAAGACTTAGAACTGGAATGCCTCTTAATGTATATTTACAGGGGACAAATTACTTTTTAACTCCAGATGGAAAGTTAAGTAAAAATAAGGAAGAAGGTATATTGGTTAAATCAGAACATATTCATAAAACTTTCCAATTAATTAGCAATTACTCTATTTATGCATTTCAAGAAGAAATAAAAAATGGTTTTATAACACTAAAGGGTGGACATAGGGTAGGTTTAGGGGGAAAGGTATTATATGGAAATAACGGAATTGAGACTATTAGAAATATTTCTTCTTTAAATATTAGAATTGCCAGAGAGAAGATAGGTGTATCAGATGATATTATTCAATACTTAATTGATCATAACAATTCTATACATAATACATTGATTGTATCTCCCCCTCAATGTGGTAAAACTACATTACTAAGAGATATTATTAGAACATTATCTGATGGTGCATCTGTTTTTAATGGAAGGGGGTTTAAAGTAGGAGTTATAGATGAAAGATCTGAACTTTCGGGGATGTATAATGGGGAATCTCAGCATAATATAGGATTAAGAACAGATGTATTAGATGGTTGCAATAAAAAAGATGGGACTACAATGTTAATTCGTGCTATGTCTCCAGATATTATTGCAATGGATGAAATAGGGAGTGTGTCTGATGTAGAAGCTATACATGAAAGCTTGAAGGCAGGAGTAAGAGTTATAGCAACAGTACATGGATATGATTTAAAGGATTTAATATCCAAGAGAAGTCTTAGTATTTTAATAGAAGAAAGGGTATTTGGAAGGTATATTTTTTTAGATAATTCTAGAGGAGTAGGAACTGTAAGAGATATTTTAGATGGAAAGCATTTCAAATCTATAAAAAAATAGAAAGAGGGAGCTAGATGCTTTATATTAAAATGCTAGGGGCATTTTTAATTATTTTCTCTACTAGTATTATAGGTTATTGTTATGGAAGAAGATTTTCTGATAGATTAAATAATTTAATATATATGGAACAGTGCATAAAGATATTAGAAACAGAAATTGTTTATGGCGCTATTTTATTACCGGAGGCATTAAATAATGTATATAATAAGGGAAATAAAAAAGTCTCCTTTATATTTAATGATATTAAAAATTGCCTTTTAGAAGATAAAAAAGGAGATGTTTATAATAGTTTTTTAAATGTGTCCAGTAGTCTTAAAAATAATTTGCATTTTAAGGATGAAGATGTGGAGATTTTTCTATCTTTAGGAAGAGTATTAGGCTCTTCAGATAGAAAAGATCAGGAAAAGAACTTTGAATTAATTTTAAAACAAATTTCTTTTTTAGAAAAGGAAGCAAGACTAGAAAGGGAGAAGAATGAAAAGATGTTTAAGAGTTTAGGGATACTAACTGGTCTTGTTATTATAATAATACTATTATAGGGGAGATAAAGATGGATATTGATTTAATATTTAAAATAGCCACTATAGGTATATTGCTATCTATACTTAATATAGTATTAGATAAGGCTGATAAAGAAGAATTTGCATTTATTATAACTTTAGTTGGAATTATTATAGTTTTTGGAATGGTAATTGGTTTAATAGCTAAGTTTTTTAACGATATAAAAGTTTTATTTAGACTTTAACAATGGATGTGATAATATGGAAATCTTAAAAATAGTATCTATTGGAATAGTAGCCGCCATATTAGCAGTGATTCTTCGTCAATCTAAAAGAGAAGAATTTGCATTATTGATTAGCATATTAAGTGGTATAGCCATATTTTCAATGATATTTAACAAATTAAAATATGTAATTGAAACTCTAAATCAATTAGTAAGAAGTACTAATCTTGAATTTGTATATTTTTCTATAATTTTAAAAATAATAGGCATTGCATATTTAGTGGAATTTGG
>CAZMBD010000102.1:0-6968 GCA_964564325.1 uncultured Clostridiaceae bacterium | reverse complement strand
GAGGCAGTAAAATATCTAATTAGAGCTGCTGGATATAGTAAGATTGCAGATTTAAATGATATATACAAGGATGTATTTAAAGATACAAAAGATATAGATCCAAAACTTAAGGGCTATGTAGCCATTGCCCATGGATTAAAAATAGTAGAAGGCAGCAATGGATATTTAAGGCCAAAAGCAGAATTAAACAGAGAAGATGGAGCAAATATGATATTTAATTATTTATTTAATTAGGGATAAGATAGAGGAATGGTTCTTGCAATGCACCAGGGACAGTTCTTTTTGCATCAAACAAAAGGGACTGTCCCTTTTGTTTGATAGGAAAGGATAGTCCCTTTTGTTTGCATCCCTAATGAGACAGCGAGAACCGTCCCCGCTGTCTCCATCCCCGCTGTCTCACATTATTTATTATCTATAAAAGGCATGTCCACCAATTGTAGACACATAGCTTTTGTTTTTTACTATCCAAGAGCCTGCAGCTTTATTAGGATTAAAGAAATAAGTGGCATCTCCTACAGGTTTATAGCCATTTATAGCATCTTTTGCTGCATTTATACTTTCCTTTGATGGAGTATTATAAATTGTACCTTCTTGTACAGGACTGAATTGAGGTATATTTCCAAAGTATTCAAATATTACATTATATATTGTATTTGGAAAATCCTTAGATTTAACCCTATTTAAAATTACATTTCCAACTGCCACTTTGCCTTTATATGATTCACCTCTGGCCTCTGCTTCAATAATTCTAGATAACCAGTATACATCATTAGAATTATAATCTTTTGAACTTGTCTCTTTTTTGCTCATAGAATCATTTTTTAAAGTTCTTTGAGTTTCTGGTCCTACGATACCATCTATTCTAATGCCATGATCTATCTGAAAAGCTATAACGGCTTTTTCTGTTATTTTCCCATATATTCCATCTAAATTATAATTGTAATAACCCATTTGTTTCAAAGTTTTTTGTAATTCTAAAACATCTTCTCCTTTATGAGTAAATTGCATTGTTCTAGAGTACCCACTAGCTGATACTGGTATAGATGTCATTAATACCAGTAAAATCAATAAAACACTTGTTAACTTTTTCATAGTATATTCCTCCTAAACTCTATCTTCGAATTTTAGCTTATACTTAGGCTAACCCCTTGACTAATTTCCTAGGACCTAAAAATTTAGGATTTTTTTATCCAATGGATTTATAATGAACCCTATTATATAGTAAGTCATATATTTTGTAAACACTTTGTAACCATATACCAAAACTTAACAAAGTACATAAAAAAAGATGGCAAGTAAACCTTTCTTTGCCATCTCCTGTCACACTTAATTATCTTTAATTGATTTATAATGCAAGAGTAACTGTCCCTCTTGCACCCCTTGCATTAATCATTTTTAATTGATTTATAAGCCCCATTTATTTCCCCACCTAGGATAATCATTATACTTGCTATATATAGCCAAATTAGTAGTATGATTATACCTCCTAGGGAGCCATAGGTCTTGGAATAATTACCAAAGTTGTTGACATAGAAAGAAAATATCATAGAGGCAATTACCCAGCCTACTGCAGCAAAAATTGCTCCAGGCAGTGTTTCAGTAAATTTTAAATTTAGGCCTTCTTCTGGAGTAGGACTAAATTTATATAATAGTGCAAATATAATTATCATAGATGAAAGGGGAATAATCACTCTAAATAAATCCCATATATGATAGAAAATATGGGTAGCTCCAAATACTGCAAAAATTTTATTTCCAATGACTTCCCCAAATACCAACATGGATAAAACTATAATAAGTACCAAGGCTAAGGCCACTGTAAATATCATGGCAAGACCTTTTAATTTCCAATAGGGTCTTTTGTTTTCTACATCATAGGCCTTATTCACTGCCCTTATAATAGCCGTTATTCCCAAGGAACCAGTCCATAGGGTTAATATAATCCCTACAGATAACAGTGTTTCAGAGCTATAGCCTACAATTTCCTTGACAATTCCTTTCAATAAAATTTGAGTTTCAGTAGGCAGTATTATGAGAAAATCGTCTAATATTTCTTCTTGGGCTATAGGAGTATAGCTTAAAATATTTAGAAAAAATATTAAAAAAGGAAATATGGACAATATTAAAAAATATGTCAATTGCCCACCAATAGCTGGTACTTCATCATCTTTAATTCCATGAAGTAGTTTATTCAAAAATTTAAACCAGTTTTTTTCTTTGTGTTTATGTAGTTTTTTATTCATATTTTCAATTATACTCAATATTTATACACCCTTTTTCTAATTAATAGAAAATTTTAATATTTTCTAATATATATTACCACAACACAAGTATATGGGCAAACAAATTATAGATTTTTCCCTGTAACAATGATATTATAATGATAATATGTAAAATGGAGGGAATATGATGATACATATATATACAGGCAATGGGAAAGGTAAGACTACAGCAGCAATTGGATTAGGGGTAAGAGCAGCTATGGCTGGGAAAAAAGTATTTATTGGACAATTTATTAAAGGAATGCCATATTCTGAATTAAAATTAGTAGATTATATACCAAATATAGAAATACAACAATTTGGCAGAGATTGTTTTATAAAAAAAGCACCAACAGAGGAAGATATTTTAATAGCTAAAAGAGGTTTGGATATTTGTGCTGAAATATTAGAAAAAGGAGAACATGATTTAGTAATATTAGATGAATTAAATGTAGCTTTATTTTTCAAACTATTTACAGTAGATGAGGCAATTGATGTAATAAATAAAAGAAAAGCTAATACAGAAATAGTAATTACAGGTAGATATGCACCTGATGAATTAATAGATATGGCAGATTTAGTGACTGAAATGGTAGAAGTAAAACATTATTATAATGAAGGGGTCGAAGCTAGGAAAGGCATAGAGTTTTAGAAGATAAGAGGGGAGTTTCCCCTCTTTTTTATGATAATTTAAAACTATCTTGGTCTATAATTAAATCATGAGATTTAGATATATATTCTTCTAGTTTTTTTGGAGAAAGTTCTAGTGTTTCTACAGCAAAAGGAGAGAAATTGTAAGCTAGTCCATCAGCTCCAATGCTTATTCCCATCATCATAGTAATAGCGTCAGCTATATGAACTATGGATACTAACACAGGATTTATAGTAGATTTTTCTGGGCTATGATGAAGACCTATTGCCTCTACTAATTCATCTGGGAAATTCCACTTTTGTGCAATTTTTTCTCCTACTTGGGCATGATTAAATCCTAATATTTCTTCTTCAGCTTCTAAAAAGGATATATGACTAAATTCTACTTTATTAACTATGGCATTGTATTCTTGTTCTACATAATAATTTAATATAGTTTTACCAATATCCCTTAAAAGTCCAGCAATATAAGCGGTTTCAGGATTAGGAAATTTAATATCCTTTGCAATATATCTAGATATAATTGCACAGGTTTGTGATTGAGTCCACAAATCATTTTCTTCTAGGGCATAGCCCTTTAGTTCATGAGCCATCATCTTGTTTATAGTAGATGCTAAGGCCATGCTTTTAATGGTTTGAAATCCTAATAATATAGTGGCTTGAGATACTGTATTTATCTTTCTAGGATATCCATAATATGCAGAATTAGCTAATTTTAATATTCTAGATGTTAAACTTTGGTCTAATAATATTTCTTTTTCTAAATCTTGTATTGTGGAATCTGGATCTTCTACAATTTCTATAATTTTTTGTACTCTACCTGGAAGTATAGGCATATCATCTACTTTGCTAACTATATGATTCAATCTTTTTTCTTTCATGATTTTCCACCTCATATATAGTATATACTATCATTATACTACATTACCAAAGTATATCTATAGTTATAATGGATTATTTACTATTTTTCTGGTATTCACTTAACTTTATAAGTTTTCCACTAGTATGGACTTCATCTTCAGATAATATTCTAAATACCATTTTTCCAAATGGAGTAATACTTATACTAAATTTTGGATAGTAATTATATTTTAATAGGCCTAATAGTTCTAAATATTTGTAATAAACCAATAAGAATTCTGGGAATTCTAAGCAACCAGGTAGCAATGAAGAATATTTATAATTAATATTTTCTTCTAGATTATTTAATAAATTTAATATATTTTCTTTAATACATTCTAAAGATTTTTCGTCTAAAGAATTATTCATATAAGATAAAAACTTATTGCTCCATATATATTGTAGAAATAGGCTATATTTTTCTCCATCATTTAGTCTTAGAAATTGTGGTGCTTTTTTACTTGGCATTAGAAAATCATGGTCTATTTTAGCTAAATCATTATCTAGAGAAAATTTATAAAATAGATGAATTAATGGAAAATCTGGTTGATTTGGCGCTTTTTTATCTATATTATCTTGATTTTCCATTATACTATTTAATTCCAATAAATTATTTCTTTTAATATATTGCCTTTTCTTAGTTACTTCTAAGGGCTCATTCATTAAGTATATTAAAAACTTTTCATAATCCATTATAAAGTCGAAGGATTGCTCATTTAACATATTAGGCACCCTATGAGATATATTTCTATTTATTTGAAATGGGGTTTCCATATATTGAATTTTATTTAGATATAAAAATCTATTTTTGGATATTTTTAGCATATCTTCATAGGCCTCCTTATATAAAGGAGACTTGTTTTTCAAATAGCCTAAATATTTTTTTAATGTAGATATATAAGAATTTAGTTCAGATTGGCTAGTGACAAAGCCATCTTCTATCATTATATCTAATAATTCCTCCATATGAAATTGGTCTAAATCATATAGGGTCATTTCATCTTCCATTAAATAATATTCAAATAAATTAATTAGATTATTAATATGTTTTTTGATTTTTATTCTAGGAATTTGAAGGGCTAGATAGTGTTCAAATTCTTCTAATTCATCATATAAAATAGAGCCAATATCTTCTTCTATTTCCACTACATCATATATACATTCTGTGTAGATTTTGTAGACATTTACACTACAGTATTTTAAATATTTATCTATAGTGAGCTCGGGAGATTTAAGTCTAGAATGATTATAATCTATAAATACTTCTTCCATAAATATATCCTTAACAGATGGTGGAAGAAAGCTAATATTTCCTATAAATCCATTGTGCTCTATTATTCGTCCAATTCTCCCAAAGATTAAATCAGATTTTTTTAATATATTAGATAGAGCAGGTTCCCAGATTTTGTGTTTCTTCATAGTTAATAAATCTAATACATAGATAAATTCCCCTCTAATTCCTTGAATTTCAAAAAGTGAAATATAAGATTTGTTTCTTTCTCTTAAAATTTCTTTTTCCAAAGAGGTTAATCCATGGGGTTTTTCCTCTAACATATGCTCTATAAAAGATTTTCCATAATGAGTGCGATAGTCTATGCTAACCCATACATTAAAGGCTATCATGGTTTTTTCATCATCAAAATCTGGATAATAAAATTCAATAGAATCTAGAGAATTATCCTTTTTAATAAAATCATTTATATAATTAATTAGTTTCCTAGTAGTATTTTCTTGAATAGTTTGTATTTGTTCATAACTTAATTTATACATAATTGCCTCCATAAAAAATAAATTCTTTATTTAATATTACTATATATTATATACTAATATTAATCATCTTGCACAAATAAAGCTAGGAAAATTTTGCTTTATATTATATATTAAGCGAGACAAGAGGAGGATTTCAAAATGAATATTTTAAAAGAGGCATGTGTTGGAAATTATATAGAGGCTAAAGGAGCCTATGAAAAAGGAGCAGATAGAATAGAATTATGTGATAATCTAGGGGAAGGAGGTACTACCCCTTCTTATGGAACTATTGCTATGGCTGTTAAAAATTTAGATATAAAAATTTTTCCTATCATTAGAACCAGAGGGGGAAATTTTGTATTTACAGAAGAGGAAATTCAAATAATGGAAAGGGATATAGAAGTTTGCAAAAGCTTGGGAGTAGATGGAGTGGTAATTGGAGCATTGACAGAGGATAATGAAATACATGAAGAAGCTATTAAAAGATTAAAAACTAAAGCAGAGGGTTTAGAAATTACATTCCATATGGCCTTTGATGAGATCAAAGATAAGAAGGCTGCATTAGATAAATTAGTGGAACTAGGTATAAATCGGGTGTTGACAAAGGGCGGGGCAGTTTCTGCTTTAAATAATATGGATATAATTAAAGAGCTAATAGACTATGCTGGAGATAGAATTATAATACTGCCTGGTGGCGGAGTTACTAAGGATAATTATATGAAATTAGTGAAATATACTGGAGCTAAGGAGGTTCATGGAACTAAAATCTGTTAGTATAGTGAAGTGGATTATATTAATTTTATAGAAATATTGACAGTTGTAAAGAATGTGTTAATATAGGGTATATGATATTTAGGGGGGATTAAATGAGACAATTTAAATCTGAAGTAGCAAAGATAAAAAATGATGTTTTAAGGGAAATAGCTAGGTTTGCATTTGAATCTAAATTAGAAGAAGAAATTGATAAATTACCTAGAACATTAATTGAAAGTAGCACTAGCTACTATCGTTGTTGTGTATATAAGGAAAGAGCTATTGTAGCTGATAGAGCAAAATTTGCCTTAGGATTTTCTACTAAGGAATTAGATAGTGAGGAGCGACTAGGAGATATTGTATCTAATAGGCTTGAAGGACATGAGATAAATGGACCAGTTTTAGATGTAATAGAAACAGCTTGTGATCGTTGCCCTATACACAAATTTATAGTTACAGATGCTTGTAGAGGCTGTGTTGCTCATTATTGTTTAAATACTTGTACTCAAGATGCTATAACTATAATTGAAAGAAAAGCTCATATAGACCAAGATAAATGTGTAGAATGTGGTAGATGTAGTCAGGCTTGCCATTTTCACGCCATAGTGGAAGTAAAAAGACCTTGTGAAAGATCCTGTTCTGCAAAAGCAATAA
>CAZMBD010000101.1:0-7142 GCA_964564325.1 uncultured Clostridiaceae bacterium | reverse complement strand
CAGTTATGCAAGGTGCAGCAGAAGTAATAGCCTATGGAACAGCAGTAAAATTTGTGTAGAGAAGCCCAAAAAATCCTTATTATTATAATGAAAGATGATAATTTATATTAGAGGTGATATAGTAATATTTAAGATTAATTATAATGGAAATGTCAAGAAGATCAATTATATAAATAAGCAATTTATAATATGGGGTGTTATTTATGTCTAAAATACTCATAGTAGAGGATGATAAGGTGCTTTGTAATAATATAGGGGAAGGGATTGCTAAGTGGGGTTTTGATGTGGTTTCTATAGAGAATTTTGAAAATGTATTAGATGAGTTTGCAAAACATAATCCCCATTTGGTAATCATGGATATAAACCTACCTTGTTTTGACGGATTTTATTGGTGCAGAAGGATAAGGGATATATCCAAAGTTCCCATTATATTTTTGTCTTCAAGGAACAGCAATATGGATATAGTAATGGCGGTTAATATGGGTGGAGATGATTATGTTACAAAGCCATTTTCTATGGATATTCTATTAGCAAAAATACAGGCACTCTTTAGAAGGACTTATTCCTATGGACAAGATGAAGGACAGATAATAGAATGTAATGGAGCTATTTTAAATATAAACGATGGAACATTGACATATAATGATAAAAGCATAGAACTTACTAGAAATGAGTTTAAAATACTTCAATTACTTATGAGAAATCAAGGCAAGATAGTAGCAAGGGATAGGATTATGCGTGCTCTTTGGGAAAGTGAATATTTTATTAGTGAAAATACTTTAACAGTAAACGTAAATAGACTTAGAAAAAGGCTAGAGGATATAGAACTGGAAGACTTTATAGTAACTAAAAAATCACAAGGATATATGATACCATGAGCTTATTTAAATATTTAAAAGATTCATTTAGGACAATTTTATGTTTTTTATTAATGATTTTAGTAATTAATTTAATATTAATAAGCAGTACGGATTTAAACAAATCAATATTGGATATCTTCTATATTAATATGCTTGTTTTCTTAATTTTTATTGGATTTTTGATTATAGGATATATAAGATGGAAAAGTACCTATAAAGAGCTTAAAAATGCCCTAAATGTTCAGGAAAAAATTGATACTTATCTTCCCGAGGGAGAGAAATTAGAGGAAGTACTAATGAGAGAAATAACAGATTTTAAAAACAAGGAAAAGTTAGAGGAAGTAAGGGTTCTCAAAAAAGATCTAGATGAAATAAATGACTATATAACTAAATGGGTTCATGAAATAAAAATACCTATGTCCATATGTGAGCTTATAGCTGATAAAATAGAGGATGAAGGATTACATAATATGTCAAGAGAATTAAGGCAAGAGGTAGAAAGGATAAACCTTCTTATAAATCAAGTACTACATACTAGTAGAGCTTCAAGCTATTCTCAAGATTTTATAGTCGAAGAGGTCAATTTAGGAGCATTAGTTAAAAGCGTAATCAAGAATAACATTAATTCCTTTTTATCTAAAAAGATAGAAGTAGAAATTGGGAATTTAGATTTTAATATATTTACAGATAGTAAATGGACCTATTATATATTGGAACAGATAATTAACAATGCTTGTAAATATGTAGATGTCCGTGGTAAAATTGAAATTTCTGCAATGGAGAACGATGAAAGTGTAATACTTTCTATTAAGGATAATGGAATGGGAATTCCTGCTAAGGATATGAATAGAATTTTTGATAGAGGATTTACGGGGGATAATGGAAGAAAGACAAGAAAATCCACAGGTATGGGGCTTTATATTTGTAAAAAGGTCGCAGATAAGCTGAACATTAATATTGAGGTATCTTCTCAGGTATCAAAGTTTACGGAATTTCGAATAATTTTTTATAAATTATCTGATTATTTAAATGTGACATAGATGTAATATTTATGCTCATATTGTCACCATAAATGATGGAATAAAGGTATTTAAAACATTAGAATATATATGAAAGTTAAAGATTATTCTCTCTTTTATTAAGGGAGAATTTTTTCTAATGAAAATAAAATTGGAGGGGACAATATGGAAATAGTACTTGAAACAAAAAAATTGAAAAAAGAATATGGTACAAAAGGAGCAACTTTTACAGCCATAGAGGAGATTGACTTAAAGGTGTATAAGGGAGAATTTCTTGGAATAATGGGACCATCAGGAGCAGGGAAGACCACCCTTTTAAATATTTTATCTACCATTGATAGGCCTACTTCTGGAGAAATATATCATGAAGGTAAAAATATATTAAATGTAAAAAATAGGGAACTTTCAATATTTAGAAGAAATAATATTGGTTTCATATTTCAAGATTTTAATCTATTGGATAGCATGTCTGTTGAAGATAATATGGCATTGCCTTTAGCTCTTTCAAAGGTAAATCCAAAAGAAATAAAAGAAAAAATAGAAAAACTGAGTAAGTTTTTTGGATTAAAAGAACAATTAAAAAAATATCCATATCAATTATCAGGAGGACAGAAACAAAGAGTAGCAGCAGCTAGAGCCCTTATTACTTCTCCTTCCATAGTTTTCGCAGATGAACCAACTGGTGCATTGGATTCAAAATCTTCACAAGAATTGTTGCAATGCCTATCTCAAATGAATGAAGAGTTTAATACAACTATAATTATGGTAACTCACGATGCTTTTGCAGCCAGTTATTGTAAAAGGATTTTATTTTTAAAAGATGGAAGAATTCATGCTAGGATAGACAAGGACTCCACTAGGAAAGAGTTTTTTAAGCGAATCATCGATTTTCTTGGTTCCATGGGAGGTGGAGTAGATGAACTCTTTTAAAATAGCTATTATTAATTTTAAAAGGAACATAAGAACTTATGGCTTATACCTTATGGCAATGATTTTTTCTGTAGCTACTTATTATAATTTTGTATCTATGCGATATAATCCTCAATTTTTAGAGACTAAAGAAATATCAGCTTATATTGAAGGTTCATCTATAACTGCTTCTATGCTTATGATAATGTTTTTAATATTTTTTATAGTATATTCTAGTAACTTTTTCTTGAACCAAAGAAAAAGGGAGATAGGTGTATATGCTTTCATGGGAATTGACAATTATAAAATAGCCTTTATATTTGCTTCAGAAGGATTATTATTGGGAATAATATCAGTAATTTTCGGGCTAGGTGTTGGAATTTTATTTAGCAAATTATTTATGATGATGCTTGCAAAAGTAGCTTTATTAAACATAAGGATTGGTTTTTTTATATCCA
This sequence comes from uncultured Clostridiaceae bacterium, assembly GCA_964564325.1. Lineage (GTDB taxonomy): Bacteria > Bacillota > Clostridia > Tissierellales > Tepidimicrobiaceae > JAAZMA01. The sequence goes on along the minus strand of CAZMBD010000101.1, from coordinate 3,896 downwards.
AGAAAGCCGTTATTGAGACAATAATTATTTACTCAATTATTTTAGGTATTACATTATTAAAAGGATATTTAGATATTATTAGAACCAATTTAATAGACTTGATGAATTCATTAAAAAAGGAAGAAGAACTTCCCAAAGTTAATTATTTTAAGGGAATAGTATCAATAATAATCATAGGAGTAGCTTATTATATTGCAATTAACTATGAAAGATTTGGATTTGGCACTGCCCTTATGATTACAGTACTTCTCATCATATGGGGTACTTATTGGCTATTTGGTTCTTTTTTCTCTATGATTATAAGATATTATATAAATAAAAAGAATTTTCTATATAAGGGTACAAATATTATAAGTATTTCAAATATAGCTTTTAGAATTAAGAACAATTATAGAACTCTTACAGCAGTAGCAGTACTAGTGACAACTTGTATAACTTCTTTTGGTACTGTAAGTTCTTTAAAATATTATGTGGAAGAAAATCACGAGATAGAGGTTCCCTATACTATTACCTATATTTCTGATAATCAAGAAGAAATAGCAAAGGTAGATAAAATTATTGCAAATTCAAATCATAAATTAGAACTTAAAGAGAAAGCAAACTTTTTGTATGTACCTGACCGTGAGGTTGTAGTAGTTAGTTTATCAACTTTTAGAAATATAATATCGGATTTAAAAGTAAAAAATAGTGAAAATATAATATTTAAGTTTAATTTATCAAAAGATGAAGTAGGATATATAGAAAGACCAGGGGTTATGATGAGCATCATAGCAAAAGATGATATTGTTTTAGGGGATAAAAAATATGATATAAAAATTGATACCAAGGTTCCTTTTTTTGGTAGTGGAGTGCCTTTTCCTTGTTTAGTTGTTGATGATGATGAATATGAAATATTAAAATCTAATTTCAGTGAGAAACAGTTCAATGGAATCATACTCGACAATCCAGAAAATACGAAGGATTTAACATTTAAACTGGTAAAGGTATTATCAGAGGAATCATGGTTATATACTTACTTTGTAGCTGGGGCAACATTTTATGATTTTACTGGAATAGTCTATTTCCTTGGTGCATTTTTGTTTCTAGTATTTGTATTTGCTACTGGAAGTATAATCTATTTTAAAACATTAAGTGAATCCTTTGGAGATAAAAATAAGTATGAGATACTTAAAAAATTAGGAATTACAGATATAGAAATAGATGAATCTATTTCAAAACAGTTAGGTATATTTTTTATATTACCTCTAATAGTAGGTATAATCCATAGTATGGTGGCTATTTGGGTATTAAGTGATATTATGAAGTGTAGTTTGATTAAACCAACAATTATAAGTATAGGTATATTTGCAGTAATATACAGTATATTCTATGTATTTACTAGGATGAAGTATATAGATATCGTGGAGGTAAGATAAATTATAAAAGGGTATATACTAGGAGTTCATACTATTAAAGTAGAAATAATCTTAAGTTCTTTCTGTGTGATTTTCAACAGGAAGAACTTTTTTTGATAAAATTTAAAATAATATGTAATGAAAATAGAAATATTTCGTATTAACATATGAAAGGAGGTTTAAATAATCCCTGTACTACTTAGCTAAGTAAAAGAAAAGGAGGCAAGAAAAAGTTGCAACAAATTATATTAACAAACTTTTTAGAGAAAAACAAAATTAAAGAAAATTTATATGAAAATGAAAAGAATTTTACTTATATTTTTGAAACTTATTATAAAAGGGTCTATAACTATATATATTATCGGGTGAATTGTCGTTATACTGCAGAGGATTTGACAAGTCAGGTATTTGAAAAGGTTATATTAAAAATAGACACATACTCTAAAGATAAATCTCCTTTTGAAGTATGGCTATTTGCAATAGCAAGAAATACAATAAATGATTATTTTAGAATCTCAAAAAAGTATAAGTTTCTGTCTATAGATAATATTAGGGAATTGGTATCCAAGAAGGGAACTCCAGAGGATGTAGTGGAAATATCTGAAACCAATGATGAACTTTTAAAGGCACTAAGAACTTTAGATCCTAGGGAACAAAATATTATAGCCCTTAAATTTGGTGCAGAATTAAAAAATATAGAAATTGCTGAAATACTAGGTCTTACTGAATCTAATATTGGAGTGATACTTTATCGTACTATGAAAAAATTAAAAAAAGAATTGGAAAGAGGGGAGCAAAATGAGTAAAAAAAACATTGAAGATAGATTTTCTATAGACATAGATGCTTATCTCAATGGAATAGATAGGCAAGATAAATCACAATCTGAAGAATATAAAGAACTTTTAGAAATAGGTAAGTTTCTAGCTAATAAGGATTTTAGTGAAAATAGTAATAAAGAAGAAGTGTATGATAGAACCTTAAAGAATATTAGTAAAAATGAAGGAGAGAATAATATGAAAAAATCAAGGAAAATTACAAAAGTGGCTTCTATTGCATTAGTATGTGTATTAGGTTTTTCCATAATTCAAACAGCCTCTGCACAGGAGTTTATTGGAAAAGTATTAAAGACTATATCCCTTGGGCATATTACAATATCTGAAGAAGAACCTATGGAAATAGAAACATTTTTAGTTCCAGAAGTATTTAAGGATAAGATATTTGACGAAAATGGAAATCCGTTGGAAGAACTTTCAGGAAAAATAGAAAAGTTCTATACAGCTGATGGAGAAGAGATTGCAGAATTCGATTTAGAAACTGGAGAGATAATAACTGTAGCTGAGTGGGATAGGATGATGAAGGAAGAAAAACTTGTAATTAAAGATGCTACAAAATTAAATGATTATACTTGTTTTAATGTCATACTTCCTAGTTATTTACCAGAAGGATATGAATTTGATAGAGCAGAGTTTTATAAAGATGATAATGATGTTATAGAAGATACTAAATATATAGATATATATTTTACCAATGATAAAACAGGGAAACATATTTATATACAACAAAGGCTTGCTGATGAAGAAACTGCATATGGTACAGGGGCAAGTAAGGTTGAAAAGATAAAGATTAATGGTGTAGATGCCATAATATATGATGACATAAATATAGATTGGGAAACTAATGGTGTTATTTATGGAATATCAGCAAAAGGAGAAATTACTAGAGATGAATTAATAAAGATTGCAGAATCAATAAAATAGATACTTGGTAAATATTAAATTTAAATAATTTTTCAAAACAAAGAATCTTAAAAATAGGATTCTTTGTTTTTTATTTATAAAAATGTATTTTCTACCATCTTGAGCATAGCTACTCTAATGTGCATTAATGGGTTTGTAAAGCTGAAGAATCTTAATTTTCAATTGTTTAATATGATATAATATAAATATAATCAATAAGTAGGTGAAAACAATGCGTATAGCTATTTGCGATGACGAAATTTTACAATTAGAACTACTTAAACATTATGTACAACAATGGGCAAAGGAAAAAGGAATTAATCCTAGCATAGAATTATTCCAATCTGCTGAAGCATTTCACTTTGAATGGCTAGAGGATTTTTCTTATGATATTATTCTTTTAGACATTCAAATGGCAGAGCTTAGTGGAATTGAACTTGCTAAGCTAATACGTGAAAAAGATAAACATATACAAATTATATTTGTTACTGCCATACCAGATTATATAGGTGAAGGTTATGATGTAGATGCTATAAATTATTTAATAAAACCTATAAGTGAAGAAAAATTAAGGGAATGTTTGAACAAGGCTATAAACAAGAAAGAAATCCAGCCAAAATCTATACTTATTGAAATAGATGGAGGAGTACATAGAATATATGAAGATTCCATAATGTATTTGGAGATCAAAAGTCATGAATTATTTATTTATCAAGAAGATAAAACTATTAGCATAAGAAAACCTTTAAGTGAAATGGAAGATCT
>CAZMBD010000100.1:4638-7219 GCA_964564325.1 uncultured Clostridiaceae bacterium | reverse complement strand
TTTATTTTATGCAATTATTATTTCTTTATTGATTATTATTACTTTTATAGATATTGAGTATATGGAAATCCCTGATGTATTAGTTTTAAGTATTTTAGGAACATCTATTGTACATAAATTAGTAAATTACTTTATTTTTGATAAAAATTTTGAAATATGGAGTAGTATATTGGGATTATTGGTAAGTGGTTTTATATTTTTAATTATCATTGTAGCTTCTAAAGGAGGTATGGGTGGTGGAGATATGACACTTATTGCTTCTTTAGGTTTTGTTCTTGGATTAAAGAAGATAATGCTAACTATATTTTTATCATTTGTTTTAGCTTCTATTATCTCAATATTTTTACTTATTACAAAACTAAAAACCAGAAAAGACCCTATACCATTTGGACCCTTTATAGTATTAGCATTTATTATAGTTTTGTTCTTTGGGGAGCGAATATTATTATGGTATAGCTATAGATAATAGCCTTAAAACTCATGGGAATGGAGGAGTGAAAATGTTTAAAGGTGAAATTCCTTTCAAATCTAGAAATGGAGCAGCTTTAATATATGTATTGTTTGTTTTAATCATATTATCTGCTATTGCAACAGTAGTGATGGGATTAAATATGAACAATTTACATCAAGCAAAATACCAAGAATACAATATACAGGCACATTATCTTGCTTATTCAGGAGTTGAACTTGGATATGCTGCATTGATGGAATTAGATGATATAAATGATGAGTATAGTTCAATGCTATATACTGATTTTTGCAGAAGAACCGTATCTGAGAATGGGGAAATTGTTTATAAGCCAAAAAGATTGAAAAAAGAGGAAACAGACTATCCACTTGGGGAAGGTACTGCTAATATTACGATCGAATCTTTTGAGGATTCTGGAAAATGGTGGATTGAAATAACTTCAACTGGTAAATTAAAAAACAAAGTTCCCAATGCAAAAACTGATTATATTACTAATACTGTAGCTTTAAAGTTTCCATTTGACAATCCTTTAAATAAGACATGGACAAAAGAATGATCGTTTAAATAAACTATAAACTAAAAATTTATTAGAGGAGGTGCGTTTTTATGATTTGGAAAACTAAAAAAGGTTTTACACTGATAGAATTGATTTTAGTTATAGGTTTGATTTCTGTTGTAATAGCATTAGCGTTTAATATGTTTAAATTTGGTAATGTAGCTCAAACTATGGCTATAACTGAATACGATATACAATCACAGATGAGAGTTACTGCGCAGAAAATTAATACAACTGTTAGGTATTCATCTGCTTTATTTGCTTTGCCGGAGATAACAGATCCTAATAGTTTAAAAGGATGGAATTATATTACTATGACTAATATTGATGAGAATGGCTATGGCGATGAAATCGTTAATTATGTTTATGATGGTAGTAATCCTGCTGTGCCAAAATGGGAAAAAAATATTATTGTTGAAAGAAAAAACAATATAAAATATAAACTAAATTACAAAAAATACAATCCTCATGATGAAGATAAATTAATTGAATTTTATATTTCAGTTAAAGATACAAAAACTGGTGTAGAACGGAATATAACTAGTGAGTTGGAAGCATTTAATTCACTTCAAATTGTAGACAGGGGGAAACCATTAGGTAAGAAATCTACAATTCTGTGTTATAGAGTAGATCCAAGACCTTTAGCAGCTGAAGCTGCTATATCTATGGTACTTGATAAATCAGGAAGTATGGAAAAAGACTTAAATGGAAAGAGTGATGGGGAGTCTAGAATAGATATACTAAAAGCCAAAGCAAATAAGATGATAGATTCTTTTAGTGAAAAAAGCAATATAAGTATGAATATAGTACCTTTTTCTACTAGTGCTAATAATCCTAAAACTTATAAGAATGATGGTTCAGATGGTGAAGCATATACAGCAAATGCTTATGACAAATTTTTAAATGTTTCTGCACATTCAAACAAAGTGAAAGATGATATTAAAAATATTAAGCCTAAAGGGGGCACTAATACTGGTGATGGAATTAGAATAGCATATCATAATTTAGTAAAAAACTATAATGCCAATTATGATCCGGAAGTTAATTTAAAAAACTATATGATAATATTAGTTGATGGTACTTCAACTTTTTATAGTGTAGAAAAAAATAATTCTAGTAAGTATTTATTAGATGATACACAGGTAGAATATAAATATGAGGAACAATATGATTGGTATGGGTATCTTATTGGGTGGAGTATATCTGGGCAAGTTAAAGGCAAAGGTAGTGGTTTAGATGAAGAAGCTGAAAAATATATAGAGGAAATTGGTAAAAAGGTAAAAGGTGCTTCAAATATAGGAGGTATAAAGGTATATGTAATTGGATTTTCAAATGTAGAATCCGATCATGAGAATTTAAATACTATAGGTGAAGCTACTGGTGCATTTGAATTTCCAGATGAGAATGATCCTAGTAAAAAGAATAGTTTTTTCAAAGCAACTAGTGACGAAAGACTTGAAGAAGTATTTAATATTATAAAGAATGATATTGAAACAGAACTTTGGCATGTATATGGACCTAGATAAAATGAAAGAGGGTGATGAAATGAATAGAAA
>CAZMBD010000100.1:0-4538 GCA_964564325.1 uncultured Clostridiaceae bacterium | reverse complement strand
TAAAATTCCTGATCTTAGATTTTATGGAAGCAATGATATTGACCCAAGTACTAGCAATCTTTTATTAACTACTTTATATAAATGGTATGTTTCAAATGATAGTTTTGACCCAATAGTACCAGAAAATAATATTGATGAAATCGAAATAGGAACTAGGTATCCGAGATGGCCATATGATTATACCGAAATAAAAAATGAAACAAAAAAAGATTTGAGAGGAATTGATTTTTCTGAGTTTAAAGATAGGCATATAGTGTTTTCTGTAATTCCTGTTGCTAAATCTGGTAAATATGGTAAAGAAGTTTCAAGTAATCCGATTTATTTGTCTGGACTACCAAGATTAAACAATTTACTATTACATTTAGATGCATCATTACTTGAAGGAAATCCTAGAGTTAAAGAAGATGTTACTAGTCCTATAACAGAGTGGAAGGATATTTACAATGGGTTTATAGCCAAACAAAATACCTCACGTCCTTGGCCAAGGACAATCCCAGAATTACATTATGAGAATAGAGAAGGTGGGAGATATGGTGCTAAATACATTTCTACAAATGGCAATGAATTGAAAATAGATGCTAATGATTATTTAAAATCAGAAAAAGCAACTATATTTGTAGTAATGAAAAGCAATGGTAAAAGTTCGAATATTATTTCTAGAAATAATTGGAGGCTCAGTTTAGATAAGGATCATATTGGGGACTATATAAATTTTAATGGTTCAGACAAATATTATATTGATGAAGGAAGACATGTTTTGGTAGGACGTCTAGGTAGTATTAGAGGTGATAATGGTTATAGTTTATTTATAGATAGAGAACTAAAGATTGAGGATAATAGATATCGGCATAATAATAATAATAGAGGAAATATCATTATAGGCCAAAAGAATAATGAAAGTAATGTTGATATTTATGAAATAATAATGTATAACAAATGGTTAAGTAATGAAGAAATAGAAGAAATAAATAATTATTTATTTGATAAATATAATATAAAATCAGAAACAACAGAACCTTAATATTTTACAGAAAGGAGAGGAAACTAATGAGATTATTTCCCAGAAAGGCAAAAAAATCATTATCTATTGATTTTGGCTCATCTCATGTAAAAATCATAGAAGGGGAAATTACAAATAATGAAATAGAGATTACTAATGGAACTAATATCAAAATTCCACAGGGCCTATACACTAATGGCTTAATTTCAGATGTAGATAGGCTAGCAAATATTATAAAAAGAGAGATGAAAGAACAAAATATAGTTTTTGGAGAGACTTATGGAATTATTAATAATAGTGCTATTATTACAAGGGAGGTTACAATTCCAAAGGTACGAGATGATGAAATAGATGCAGTTCTAAAGTATCAATTAAAAGAATATTTTCCTGTAAATCCTGATAATTATGTTGTACAGTATATACCTCTAGGTGTTGTAAATGTAGATGATAAAGATAAGTTAAAAATATTACTTATTGGTGTACCAAGGGCAATGATAAAAGAACATTTTAATTTAATGGAGAAAATAGGATTAAGGCCTGAAGCCCTTGATTTTCAAGGAAATGCCATACTAAAGCTTCTTAATTTCAATAATACATTTAATAGAAATTTTGATATTGAGGATAAAACTATTGCTACTTTAGATATTGGTATGGAGAGTGTTAAAATTAATATTATAAAAAATGATATTCTTATGCTGACTAGGATTCTGGATATTGGTATGATTAATTTACTTGAAATTTTGGATTCTTTGTTTCCTTATTCGAGAGATTATTTTGAGACTTATGTACAGGAAATTAAAGATATAAATGAGAAATCTGATGCAGATTCGGAGTATTATAAAATATTAAATATTACTAGAAATATTTTTGATGATATTATGGAGAAATGTGATATGACTTTTAGGTATTACAATAGAAAAGAACCAGAAAATAACATAGATTATATTTTATTACATGGAGAGATGCCTAATATAAATGGAACAGAAGAAATGTTTTCTAACTATTTTAATATTCCATGTTATAAAATGAACTACTTTGATAATATTAACAATTTTGTTTATTATCAATTATATCCATTTTCAACATATGCCAATGCTATAGGTGGCCTAATTAGGATTGAAGAGGTGTAGCTATGAGAGATATTAACTTTTTTGAAACCCAGGTTAAAGAGAAAAAGGAAACAAAATCAGATAAGAGAATCATATTTTATGCAATAGGAATTTTTATTATATTTTCTTTCACTGCATATTCAATTTATAATTTGTTCCGTATTAGACAGGAGAAACAAGTTATAAGCAAATTACGTGCTACTGCAGAAGATCCTGCTTTAACAAAAAAAGTAGAAGAAATAAAAGTAAAAGAAAATGAAATACAAGCATTTAGAGAATCTGTAGATGTAATGAAAAACTTAGATGAAAAAATTGCAGAAAAAGATATTATTGGTGAAGAATTACTTAATACTATTAGCCTTAGAATGCCAAAAGACTTAATACTTACTTCACTTAATGTTGGCAATAATGAAATTCAAATTCAGGGTGTTGCACAGGATAAATGGGCTGTTGCTGAATTTTCAGAGGGTTTAAAAGATATAGAGGAATCTGAGGATATTTTTGTATCTAATATTACCACTGAAGAGGGTTATTATAGCTTTACAATAACTATAACTTTAAAGGATGTGAGTGATGATGGAGAAGAGGAGATTATTGAAGAAGAAACAGAAGAAGACGACAACAAAGAAACAGAAGACGACAACGAAGGAACAAACTAGAGAAATCGTATTATCTCAAAATGAAAAAAGATTGCTGACATTGCTTGGTATTGTATTAGCTGTTTGGCTATGTTATAGATTTATATATATCCCACAAACTGAAAAACTAGCTTCATTAGTTGAAGAAAAGCTAGAGCTAGATGAAAAGATTACAGATATGAATAATACACTTAAAAAAGAAGAAGGAATTAATAAGGAGTGGAAGACCTTAGAAGAACAAAAGGAAGAAATATTAGGTCGCTATTTTCCAACATTGGAGCAATCGGAAATGATATATCTTGTAAATGATTTAATTAATGATGAAAGAGTCAATGTACAAGATATGACTTTTGATAGACCATTATTTGAAAATATTAATGATCTTGAGGTTAAGTGTATGGATATCTCTATGCCATATGATGGAAATTATAATGGTGTTATGGATATAGTAAAAAAAATGCGTACAAGTCCTAAAAAGATTCTAGTTGATGAAATTGTAATGGATCGTACTGCTGCAAATGAACTTTCTGGAACAATTGGTGTTAAGGTGTATAGTTTAGAGGGCATAGTGGACACTATTTTTGACAGTGGAATAGCTGTAGAAAAAGCAAATAATATAGAAAATAAAGAACCATTTGGGAAATTTGCTAGTTTAGCAAACGAAAATGGACTTCTTCCTGGTATTAATGACACTGGTGGCATAGGTGTAGGTGGTATTGGTACAGGCTCTAATTATGATAATAAAGAAGTAGACCCTTTTACTTATGTGACACTAATGGATTTTGAAACTAAAAGTTTTTCTTTTTTGCCTTCGCAGCCTTTAATTAGAGGGGATGTTAAGCAATCTACTATGTCTAAATCTAATAAATATTCCCTTAGAGCTGAATATCATATGTTAGGTATAGATGAAGATAAGGATAATAAAGCATTTATTGATGTTTCTAGAAATAACATAGATTTAAAATATCCTCCTGAAATTATTAGAATGTGGATGTATTCTTATACTTATTCTCCTATTACTGTAGGATTGGAATTTAAAACCCAAACTGGTGAAATAATTACAGAAGATTTTACAGAGGGAATTAATTGGACTGGGTGGAAACAAGTTGAACTTCAAAACATACCTGATGATTTATCCCAATATCCTCTAAAATTAAATAGTATATTCTTAAAAATACCTGAAGGTAGAGAAGATTTTGGTGTAATTCTTATAGATAAATTAGAAGCTTTATATAATAAAAATCTTGATGATGATGGCAATGATAATTCTGTGAGAGTTAATTATTTTTATCATGTAGTAGATTCTGGAGAGACTGTTGAGGATATTAGTGAAATGTATTATGGTACTGATAAATATGCAAAGGAAATATTATCTCTTAACGAATTAAAAGCTGGACAAAAATTACAAAAAGATAGAGTACTTGTATTGAAGAGACGTTTTACTTATGAAAGTGTTTTTGAAACACCTAAACCAAAACCAGCAACTAAACCAGCAACTAAACCAGCAAATAAACCAGCAAATAAGCCAAAAGCAACACCAAAGAAACAAACTGTAAAAATAGATCCAAATGCTGAAAGATTTCAACATACCGTCCAAAAAGGAGAAACTATATATTCTATTAGTAGAAAGTACTATGGTACCAATTCTTATGCTAAAGAGATATTACAATTAAACGGAATAAATGAAAATGATGTTTTACCAGTTGGCAAAGTTCTTACATTAATTAAAAGATAAGGGGTGAAAAAATGAAAACAGGATATAGAATATTATGCATTTCATTATTTATTGTT
>CAZMBD010000099.1:0-7298 GCA_964564325.1 uncultured Clostridiaceae bacterium | reverse complement strand
GCTCCTATGGCTACTCCTTCAAATATTCTAGTTCTATTGTCTATAAATACATTATTACAAATAACGGCTTTTCTAATTTCCGAGTTCTTTAATATTTTTACATTGTCCCATATAATACTTTTCTTAATGGAGCTACCTTCTCCTATGCTGCAATTATTTCCTATTACAGTATAGGATTCTATAATAGCACCTTCCTTTATTACAGTATCCGAACCTATATACACTGGAGGATTTATTTGTACCCCCTTTTCTACTACTGTATTTTCTCCAATCCAAATACCATCATCTTGATTTTTGCCTATTAAATAGTGCTTATGATTATCTATAAATATATCCCTATGTGTTTCAATATAGGAATCCAAATCTCCTATATCACACCAGTATTCATCCGCTATATAACCATATAATGGAATATTGTCCCTAAGTAATCTTGGAAACAAGTCCTTGCTAAAATCAAAATTTTCTCCCACTTTATAATAATCTAAAACTTCTGGTTCTAATATATAAATTCCAGTATTAATAGTATCACTAAATACTTCTCCCCAAGAAGGCTTTTCTAAAAACCTAATTATTTTTCCATTACTATCAGTAATTACAACACCGTATTCTAAAGGTATGTTTTCCCTTTTTAAGACTAAAGTAGCCTTAGATTTTCTCTCCCTATGAAATTCATAAGCTTTGCGTAAATCTATATTGGTAAAAGCATCTCCAGATATTACTATAAAAGTATCATCTAGAAATTCATAGGCATTTTTTACACTGCCACCAGTACCTAAGGGTTTATCTTCAATATAATATTTAAGATTTACACCAAAATCTCTTCCATCACCAAAATAGTCCATAATTTTATCTGGTAAATAATACAATGTAATAGCTATATCCTCTATTCCATATTCCTTTAATAGCTCTATACCATATTCCATAACAGGCTTATTGAAAATTGGTACCATTGGTTTAGGTAAATGACAAGTAAGGGGTCTAAGCCTAGTACCCATTCCCCCAGACATAATTACAGCTTTGATAGTAATCACTCCTTTGAAAAATTTCTTGTAAATGTATTTTGTGGATTATCAAATATTTTATACATAAAAAAAACTCATTTTGGGCTAGTGCCAAAATGAGGTTTTGATTATTTTATTGATTCTATTTTATCTATGGTGATTTTTTCAATAACTTTAATTTTATTTCTAGATTTTATTTTATCTTTATCTTTAGAATAAATATATATCTTAATCTTTGGTTCGGTTCCTGAAGGTCTAATGGCATACCAAGAACCGTCATCAAAATAGTATTTTAAAACATTAGATTTTGGATTCCCCGTATCATCATTTAAATAATCTATGATTTTAATTAACTTCATATTCTCTATATTTTCAATCGGTTCCTCCCTAAAGGAATCCATTATCCTTTCTATTCTTTCACTACCTTCTATTCCTTCTAATACTATAGAAATAAGTTTTTCAAAATAATAGCCATGTTCATTGTAAAGTTCTTCTAATTCATCTAATAATGTCTTACCCTGTTTTTTATAATAGGCTGCCATTTCTGCTATTATCATAGAAGAAATAACTCCATCCTTATCTCTAACCATAGTACCATATACATAACCAATGCTTTCCTCATAACCGTAAATAAAGGTATGCTCTCCTGTTTTATCAAATTTATTGGCCTTACCACATATATGTTTAAATCCTGTTAAAGTTTCTATGGTGTCTACATTGTATTTACTAGCTATGGCCTTAGATAAATCCCCTGTTACTATACTTTTTACTATGGCTCCATTTTCTGGTATGTTGTTTTCTTTATGTCTAGAAGATAATATATATTGTACCATTAATGCTCCCGTTTGATTTCCATTTAGTGGCACAAATTCTCCATTAGTATCCCTTACCATACAAGCTACTCTATCACAATCTGGATCTGTAGCTATTAATATATCTGCATTTTTTTCTTTCCCAAGTTTTATAGCATAATCAAAAGCCTTTGTATCTTCTGGATTTGGATAACCTACAGTAGTAAAATCTGGATCTGACATTTCTTGTTCTGGTACTACAAATACATTGTTAAATCCTCTTTCTTTAAGTACTCTTCTAACTAAAACGTTTCCCGTACCATTTAATGGAGTATAGACTATTTTTATATCTTTATTTATATCTTCATTTAAAGCAAGACCTTTAACTTTTTCTACATATTCATCATCTATTTCTTTACCTATAGAGTTAATAAGTTCTTTTTCTTTTGCTTCTTCTAAATCCATTAATTTTATATGAGAAAAATCTTCTATGGCATTTATATTTCCTAATATTTCTTCTGCTATATTATCTAATATTTGAGAACCTTCTTCCCAATAAACCTTATATCCATTATAATCTCTAGGATTGTGACTTGCTGTAACCACTATACCAGAAATAGTATTTAATCTTCTAATAGTATAAGACAATACTGGAGTAGGCCTTATGTCCTCAAACAGATATACTTTAATCCCATTGGCAGCTAAAACCCTTGCTGCAATTTCTGAAAATTCCCTTGAAAAATGTCTTACATCATAGGCTATGGCCACACCCCTATTCATAGCCTCTTCTCCTCTATCTACTATAGTTTGTGCCAATCCTTGAGTAGCTAAAGATACAGTATATTTGTTCATTCTATTAGTCCCTGCTCCGATAATTCCCCTAAGGCCTGCTGTCCCAAAAGTCAAATCTTTATGAAATCTATCTAGAATTTCTTCTTCATTGTCTTTGATGGATTCTAATTCTTTTCTAGTTTCTTCATCGAAATATTCATTATTTAACCAAGTATTATATTTTTCTAAATAATTCATGTTTTTACCTCCCAAAACATTTTTTATCTATTAAAAATCTATTTGTTATATTATACCACATAGTATGGGGAAAATATAAATAAACCAGAGCTAAGCTCTGGTTTATTTATATTTGAAATCTATTAACAATTTCACTTAAATCATCTACAGTTCTCACTAAATTATCTGTATTACTAGATATGGTTTCCATAGTAGCTGCTTGTTCTTCCATAGAAGCTGCTAATTCCTCTGTAGATGCAGCAGTTTCCTGTGTTATTGAAGATATACTATCTATGGACATTATTGCATCTTCCTTGTCTTTATCTATTGTTTCCAATCCATTACTTAATTCTCTAATAGCCTTAATAGCCTCCATAGTAGTGGAATATATATTTTTAAAAGCTTTATTAGAATCCTCTAAAGAAATATTTACATCTTTCATGACATTTTCTGATATGTCCATATTTTCTTTAGTCATTTCTACTTCTTCTTGGATAAGATTTAATATCTCTTCAATATTTTCAGTAGCTTTTCCTGTTTGTTCTGATAATTTTCTTATTTCCTCTGCTACCACTGCAAAACCTCTGCCAGCTTCTCCTGCTCTTGCTGCTTCAATTGCTGCATTTAATGCTAATAAATTAGTTTGTTCTGAAATCTCATTTATAGTTTCTAATATATTGCCTATAGATTGGGATTTTTCTAGTAAAGAATTAATATTTTCTGATACTATGGCTGTAGAATTATTTGTTATATGAATCTTATCTGCCATATTGTCCAATGCTTTACTACCTTCTCTAGTAGTTTTCCCTGCATCCATAGAATTTTTTGTAGCTATTTCACCATTTTCTACTGCAGTAGCTATTTCTTTAGCCAATTTCATCAATTTAGTAGCTCCAACTTCTGCATCTTCTGCCTGTCCCATGGCAGCATGAGCCAATTCGTCTACAGTTATAGTTACATCATTAATAGACTGACTAGTTTCTGTAGTGGCTTGATTTAAATAATTAGTATTTTTTACAATATTTGAAGTCGCACCTTCTATAATTTTAATCATAGAATTTAATTCTTTTCTCAATAAAGCTGTTGCTCTCAACATAGACCCTATTTCATCTTCTCTATTTAAGATATTTTGTATTTCTTTGGTCTCTTCTATATCTCTTAAATCTAATCTAGCTGTAGTATTTAATATATCTGTAACCATAGTTATAGGCTTAGAAATTCTTTTTCCAGCAGATAAAGCAATTAATATAGACAATATAATAGCAATAGCCATAACTAAAAGGATAATATAAATAGTATTATACATAGTCTTTAAAACTTCAGCTCGTGGAACTGTTAAAACTAAAATATTTCTGTCTTTTAGTCTTGCAAAAGCCATTAATTTTGTTTCTCCACCAAAACTCGTTTCTACAATACCAAGCTTTTCGTTTTCCATTTCTTCTGCTATAAAATTATATTGCCCGTCAGCTATAGTTTTAAAATTACTACTAGCATCTAATTCTGGATGAACTAAATAATCAAAATTCTCACTAAGTAAAAATGCATATCCTGTATCATATAGCTTTATGTTTTCAATTTCCTCCGTCATTCCAGATATATTTAAATCTATACCTATTACACCAACAGGAATAGAATTAATTACAATTGGTATAGAATAGGTGACTACATTTAATCCTGCATCATTTACATAAGGGCTACTCCAAATTTCTGTTTTTGTTTTAAAAGCATCATAATACCATTTGAATGCTGGGTCATTAGGATCCTTATTGGCTAAATTTTTTTGCCTTACACGGTTTATTTTACCATTACCATTCATAACCCACCAAGCGCCTTCGGTTCTTCCAGTAAATTTATGATCAAAAGCTACAGAAATTCCTGCACAGTCCTCCAGATTATTAATACTTCTCTTAATCATAGGATCTAAAACCTTATCTATATAGTTTCCCAGATAGCCTTCTTCCCCTAAATTATTAACATCGATGATTACATCTGTTAATTGGGAAATACTTTTATTTATAGTTTCATAGGCAATTAACGTATTATTAATATTTTCACTATAGATCTCAGCCTTATCCAAAAGATTTTCCCTAGCTCCTGCTTGTATAACTCTCATGCTCCTAGATATACTAGTTACTCCTACTATTGTAGCCATCGATATAGAACAAATTAAAACTATTAATATAATTTTCGTACTAATTTTTTTCATATATATACCTCCCTAAAGCTGTCATCGTAGTATCAAATATAAAAATATATTTAGACACTCAAACATTATTGTAACATTTTTTTTAGACTTTTGCATGGATAATTTTGGATTATTTATAAAAAACTTTAGTTTCACTTTTAAAATAGCTAGTGCTATAATAAAATTGCAAAAATAAATTAGTAAGGGAGGCAAATATGTTAAAAGTAAATAATTTAAGCAAAAAATATCATAAATTCGAGGCAGTTAAAAATGTAAGTTTTTCAGTAGAAGATGGTAGTATTACAATATTATTAGGTCCTAATGGAGCAGGAAAAAGTACTGTAATTAAGTCTATTGCAGGATTATTAAAATACACTGGTTCCATTGAAATCAAAAATTTTCCCAATAAGTCTATAGAGGCAAAGAGAGAATTTTCCTATGTTCCAGAATCACCTTCACTATATGAATTATTAACTGTTGAGGAACATATAAATTTTATAGCCAAGGCCTATAATATAGAAGACTATAAAGATAAGGCAAAAGAACTTTTAGAAAGATTCGATATGATAGATAAAAAGGATAAATTAGGAAAAGAACTTTCTAAGGGTATGCAACAAAAAGTAAGTATTATTTGTGGACTTATAACAGATCCTAATTTAATTTTATTTGACGAACCAATGATAGGATTAGATCCTAAGGCCATTAAAGAATTAAAATCCATGTTTTTAGAATTAAGAGAAAAAGGAAAATCTATAATCATAAGTACTCATATAATAGATTCTATCGTAGATATATGGGATAATGCTCTTATCATGAAAGATGGGGAAATAATTTTTAAGGGAAGTAAAGAAGAATTAAATGCCAAAAATGAAAGTCTAGAAGATATTTTCTTTAAGACTACGGAGGTCATATAATGGGGGCTATTAATTATTTATTAAGAAGAACCATAATTAATTCCCTTAAAGAATTGAAAAAACATCCCTTAAAATTAATATCCTATATTGCATTTATAGGTCTTATGATATTTGCTATGACAAATAATAAAAACTCTAATGTAAGCTCATTTGGCAATAGTACTAAAATATTTAATTTAATTTTTTCTAGTTTAACTTTATTTTTATTATTTATGAGTATTAAAAATGGAACTGAAAAAGGTAATTCTTTGTTTAGAATGGCCGATGTAAATTTCTTATTTACAGCTCCAATTAAAGCCCAAAAAATTTTAATTTATGGCTTTATTGAACAAACTTATGCAAGTCTTGGACTTGTTTTAATAGCATTATTTCAAATTCCAAATATTCATATGAATTTTCCAGTTCATAGTTATGGAGGAATTTTAATTATTGGGAATATCTTTTTATTAAACTTTTTATGTGGAGTTCTAAGTGTTTTTATGTATTCTATTGGAAGTTTAAAAGAAAAAAATAAAAATATCATAAAAAGAATATTATATGCACTTGCCATATTATTTGGTCTTGGTGCCATATACTATATATCTAAAACTGGAGATGCTTTTAATGGAATACTCGAGTATTTAAATGAGCCATTTTTTAAATATATACCTCTTATAGGTTGGGTTTTAAATATTTTTAATAGTGCAATTTATGGTGTAAATTTCATGACTTTAATTTATGCATTATTAACTATTTTTCTATCTGGATTATTAATATTTATAGTATATCGTCTAGATTTAGATTATTATGAAGATGCATTACAAACTACCTTAAATAAAGAAGAAATACTTTCTAAAGCTAAAGAAGGCAAGACTCAATATGGTAATATGAAAATTAGAAAAACTAAAGGCAAAATTAAATACAGAGGAGCCAAAGCTATCTTATCTAAACAAATATTAGAAGCTAAAAAAACAGGCCTTGTATTTGCAGATATAAATACTTTAATAATCTCTGTAGTAGCCTTTTTATTTGCCTATTTTTCTAAAGAAAAAGATATGATTGCATTATTATATATGCTAACTTATATGAATTTGATTTTTCTATCTACAACTGCATGGACACATGAACTTCAAAATCATTATATATTTTTAATTCCAGAACCTTCTGGGAAAAAGGTCTTTTATGCTACAATTTTTGAAATTCTTAAATCTTTTATAAATGGATTAATAGTTTTTACCATAGCTACAATATTATATAAAGAAAATTTAATCCTTGGAATAATCATGACCTTCACCTATGCTAGTTTTTCAGCTCTAATACTATATTCTGATTTGATAATTAGAAGAATATTAGGAAATAAGGTAAGTATCCTTGTTGCAAGATTTTTAAGAATTTTAATCACAATTTTATTCTTATTACC
>CAZMBD010000098.1:0-7301 GCA_964564325.1 uncultured Clostridiaceae bacterium | reverse complement strand
AGTTCAACACTTTGAAGCGAGGAAGACTTGATGAAACAACTCATGATAATAAAGGGGTTTCAGTTGCAGGGCTGCAGACAATTGCTGAATAGACTACAATATTTCAGTTTAATAAAAAACTGGTCAGAATTTTATATGGGTAAACTTCATGACGGTTATATACGGTAACAAAATTAATAAAATAGTATAAGATAAAATAAAGTATATAATATAATTTTATTAATCTCCTATTACTTTTTCTATTAACAGAATTAATAAGAATTGCAGGTAATATATAATAGAATATATTTGTATATAACGCAAGCCTGCTTCCCCATTGAATGAAATATGCTGATACTCTAAATGGTATATTTAACAATGATAAATCAATGAAATAACTTAATAGTCGATGTTTTTTTTCTATTTGTTTTCTGAAAATAAAAACAGGAATAATTATTGGAATAATATCGATCAAAAAACCAGTGCCTAAAGCAAAATCAGAATTAATATAGACTTCATATTGTGAAAATATAGGAACCTTTATTAAAATTTTCAAGCCTAGTAAAACAATAATGGGTGATAGTACGATTACACTAGAATAAAAAAACTTTCTAATAAAATTATCTGAACCCTCCCTATATTTATAACTTATAATAATATAAAATAAAATACTAATTAAAGCTGTATTATGAAACATCGTAGCAATAACTATAAAAAATCCATATTTAAAGGGTCTTCGTTGATATATAAATTTTAACGAATAAAAAACGATTGATATTGCGATCATTTGTCTTATTCCATTTAATCCGAAATTAAAATGAAGCATATAGTATATAAATAATGCCATAGGCATGGAAAGATGCTCTTTGAAAAAGTCGATACCATATATAATAAATATGTGAATTAGCAATGAAGACAGGAAAAAAATTCCCCATGGTTCTTTAAATAATATGAAAGCTACTTTATTTAAAATTAAATACAACGGTTCATTCCCGAATTTTTGTATAACCATATCTATAGGTAAAGAATTTATATTATTAAACCAATTTATATATGCAAAATAATCTGTCCCCACATCATATCTTATTGCAGAAATGAAAACAGGTCCACTTATTATAAATAGAAACCAAATAAGTTTTTTATGCCATGGTAATTCCATATAATTTCTTTGAATACAGTATCTTTCATAAATTTTGCAAAAAATTAATGATATAGCAAAACAAGACATATATATAATTATTGAAATGCTTTTCTCCATATAATACCCCCAAAAGATACTTTAATAATTAATTTTTCTAATATTACACTAATCCTTATTATATCTAACTAGATATTGATTTAAAAAGAACATGCAAATTTATGTCTTGTCATTTAAACTTATGCGAACATTTTCAGATAGCTTTAAATAATATTCCTTAATAGGTCTATGATCAATAACATAATCACATATTTAGCTTTTCAAATATACTACATATATATATACTTATTAGAATTTATATTTTAACAATTTGCTTTTTTATTAATCTAAAAATAAATTGGAAATAATTTCTGATAAACTTCTTGAAAATGAAATATACATATATTCCGTGAGGTTGTTTCATTTTTAATAATATATTCATAATACGATTTTGTAATGGTAACTCATTCTTGCTAGAATTTTCTAGAATATTTTCAACACTTTTGTCTCTTATAATATTTTTAATTTCATTTATTTTATCACTATATTTTAAATCGTTTTTTAAATTAATAATATTCTCAAAGCATAAGATTATTGAATTGGAATACATTTTATCAATAATAAATTTATTTTGCATATGATATGAATTATTTTCTTTAAGGAACTTCCTTACCTCCGTAAAAAGCATTTTTTGATTTTTAAATCGATCTTTTTGATAACTCCTTGTTAAAGATCCATTATCTAGGGCAATATAATTATACAAAACATCTTTTATTATATTTATATTTTTACATTTGTTTATATATTTAAGATTAAATAATAAATCTTCACCTATAGATATTTTAGAATCAAAATAACATTTTTCATTTTTAATAATGTTTGAAATGTACAATTTATTGCATGGTGAATTAATCAACCAGTCCTCAAAATAATCTCCAAATACTTCTATAAATTCTTCCTTACACTTAATCCCACTTATAGATGGTATTCTGTTAATCATCCTTTTAATCCCTGATTCTATATAAAATCTTCTATAACCACATATCACAAGCTGTATTTCATCACTTATCCCTGAAACCAATTTTTCTGTCATATTTATATCAACTTTATCATCACTATCTACGAACTGTATATATTCCCCACCCGACACTTCAATTCCTTTATTTCTCGCTGCCGACGGTCCACTATTTTCTTGGTTAATTAATTTAATATTATCATATTTAATTGCATAAATTTCACAAATATTTTTACTATTATCTGTTGAACCATCATTCACCAATATTATTTCAATATTATTATAAGTTTGATTTATTATACTCTCTAAACATAGCTCTATACTTTGTTCAGCATTGTATACCGGTATAATAATACTCACTTGATCTTTGTTTGATAACAAGTTTTAGCCTCCTTCTTTAAAACAAATCATAATCATTTGCTACCATCTATTAAAAAAATTATCAGAAATATTTGCAAAATTATCTTAAAGCTTGATATATCTAGTGTAATTCTCTGATCAAAAGAAAACTAAGAGCTTTTATTTAATTATACATTAGATATTGCCTCTACTTGTTACTCCACATAACCTATTCAGTATCTATACTATTTATTGTGTAAATGATTTTTTAAGATATCAATCAGTTGTTACTTAGAAAAGTATTTAGTTTATTTCTATTTACTACAATACTTTTAGTCTATAAATCATTAAGTATATTGATATAAATATAAAAAACGAAATTATAAAAATATGTAAACAAACTTTCTTTTCTTTAATATTTGTATAAAGGCTTAGCATAGAAGGTACTTTAAGGATTGTCCTCTCTATTGTAGAAATAAGTTAAGTTTTAGAATCAAATAGTATAATAATTGTTTAGACTTTGAAAATAAGTGATAAAGATAAAATTAAAAGTCTTATAATAAATTATTATTTTATTGATTGTGATATATTTATTAGACCTATAAAAAAACTTTATTGCTTATATTTCAAAAGATGATTTTTCTGGTAATATTTTTTGAAAATATTCTATTAATTCATGCTTTGCTTGATCAAAATCATCATCTTTAAAAGTATCATTTATGCATATCATTTTATAATTTTGTTTTAGTATCGATTTACCTACTTCACTAACTACAGATTTAGAAGATACACTAAAATATTTTCCTATTCTAGGACTAATTGGATAAAATTCACCAGTTGCTATCCTCCAATATCGAAATAGCCAACCAGTTACATCTTTTATATTTCTAAATCTATGTAAACATGTATTATGTAGTTCGTCATATTCTTTGTCCCACACCTCTTTAAAAGTTCTCTTATTAAAAGCTATAGGCAAATGTGGACTAAACATTCCAGTAAAGTTTTCCCATGGATATAAAGCTATTGTCCTATATAGTTCTTTTCCATATAATAAATTAAACCATTTTAATTTGTTATATTTAAATACATCTTTTTTTCTAAAATTTTTATTTATTATTCTCATATTATTAAACATCATATATGAGAACACATCTGTAGCACTTAAACCCTCTAATGCCGCAATATCACAGGGTAAATCATCTTTAAAAAAATCTTCTTTTTTCATAGATTTAATAATAAACATATCGTCATTAAAATAAACAAAATTTTCTGCCAGTCCTTTTATTCTATGTAAATTTAATTCTATAGGGTTAGCATTAAAAGTTGGTAAATATTCCCTAGGAATATAATCTTTATGATTAACAATATGTAATTTAGGATTATTAACATTAAGCCATTTAGGAAGATGACCCCATGTAACAAAATGTATTTTTCTAACCCAAGGAGCAAACTTTTCTACTCCTCTAAACCAATATTGAAGATTATCCCAATCCCTATATCGATTTACTCTAACATCACTATTCTTCCCAGGTGTATACTTTTCCTTTTCTCTTTGCCATTCAATATCATTTCCATCTACCCAAAGGATTACAAAATCTATATTCATTATATTAACCTCCCCTAATGATTTTTAAATAATAGCAATTCAAACAATTGAATCTTAAGATAACTTGCCTGCAGATTATCTTATAAGTTCAAACTATCGCCTAATTGCGATAATATTAGGTGTGCTTTCTGTATCAAGAAATGGATTTTGGTCTTCTTTAGCTTTAGCAGTAATTAATTCAATATCAACCGGGTTATAAATTTGCATTGTTCTATCCTTTGTAACATTGTAATTATCAATTAAATCTTATCATATACTTTGACTGACAAACAATTCGATCCATGGTGGAGAAAATAATATTAGGCTTTGAATTACGCACTAATTTCAATAAAGGTATAAATGCATTCCTAACTTTTTTACGTGTAAATCATAAAGTATTACATCTTTCGAAATAGAATCAATATAGGGGCCTTCTTTTGAAATCAGCGCCATATGCAATTCGAATTTTTCATGATTTAAATTATCAACAATGGTATACATAACACGCTCTGCTCCACCACCTCTTAACGACGGCAACAATTTTTTGTTTCACTAATAAATCCCCCAAGCTTTATGTCATAAATTAACCTATAATTTCAACATGAAATTTTCGTACCACTTCGCAGTTGATTTTATATCATAACCAGCTGAAACAATTTCTTGGCTTGTATCTTTTCGTTCATAGCCGTTACTATATTTCATTATTCTATCAGCCCATGCTTTTGCTGATTTGTTTAGTGACATAAACTCAACATTGTCTGTTATGGCAACCTCGTTCGTTATTGTATCTGACGCTAATATTTTCAACCCGCTAGCCTGAGCTTCCATTAGTGTCACAGGAAGACCTTCATAAAGAGATGGAAATAAAAACATGTCCATCGCTAATAATAATTCAGGAATATCTGATCTGACTCCCAGAAAAAGCACACTTCCTTCCAACCCTTGAGATTCAACTTTCTTCTTAATTGAACTTCTTAAGTCACCATCTCCAATTAAAAGTAATACGGCATGACTATTTTTTTTTCTCACTTCATAAAATACATCTATCAAGAAATTGTGGTTTTTTTGAGTTTGAAATCTTCCTATATGGCCAATTACAAATCTATCTTCGATACCTAAATTTTTTCTCGCCTTGTTTCTAATACATTCATCATAAGAAAAGACTGCTGAATCTATTGAGTTATTAATCAGATGAGCTTTTTTACTTCTGTTCCCAAACATCCATTTAGATGCTTTATCAGAACAAGCAAATAGATAATCCGAAATATAACGTAACGGTAGTCTCATTAGTTTCTTTGAATACGATTTTATATTTTTTTCAGTCCCAGCGGTATGGCTATGCGCAATCGTTAAACGTTTTTTTCGTTTTGCTACTGATAAATATATAAATGCAGGAGACGTGTGATGCCCATGAACAATTTCCCATTCAGGATGATTTTCAAAAAGATTGATCCATGCTTTTTTATAAGTAGAATAATTAAAGAGTTTAAACCTAGGTACGCGAAAAATTCGACCACCTAAATCAGTAATTTCCTTTTCATGTGCATATTCTGTATCTCTATCGTTAACTACAAAATCGAACTGTATCTTTTCTTTATCAATTTTCCGATATAAATTCATAATCATCGCTTCTGCTCCACCACGATCTAAACTGGCAAATACTTGCAATATTCGAATAGGTTCACTCAATTAATTCACCACCTTTACGTTATTTTTAATCATTCTGAATTTACCACTTTGCTCTCTTGGAATTTCATCAACATGCCTTATATTGATCTTCGTTCCTTTACCAAACTTATGCAAAAATTCATCTTCTAGCATTTCATCATATTCAGGCTTGTATCTTTTTTTATCTACTTCTAATAATATAGTAATCTCACCTATTTCTTCCTGTATGATTTGTGGGCGGATTATTGCATTTGGAATATTCTTAAATCCATTCGCAATATTAACCACTGTTATTTTTGCACCATTAGTTGCATATAAAAAGTCCAGTTTTCTTCCTTGAATCGCTTTAACTATAGGACTATCCGTGCCACACATACATCTTGTATTATCTAAGTCAAAAGTCATTGAATCACCAATTCGATACCTGATGAGTGGGGTTCCATGAGTAGTAAAACTCGTTACAAGCACCTCATCGCTATTCTCTTCAAAATGTTCAAATACTCCTGATGCCAACTCTACATGTAAAACCTGTTTTTCACATTCTGTCACAAAAGGTGCCCCTTCACTCGATGCATACTGGTCATACACTTTGCAGCCAAATACTCTTTCCAGCAATTCCCTACCTGAATCAGTCAATGTTTCAGATGTCGGGAATATAGCTACAGGCTGAAATCTGAGTTTTATGTTATGCCTTTCAATATATCCGGCTACATCACACATTGACATAAAGAAGCCGTCAATCGCATCGGGCTGAAATTCATTTAGACTTTCTACATAAAACTTCATATTTTCTTCCGTAAGATGAAATGAAGAATAAATCATCTGTTTGCAAGCCGAATTATAACGCCAAAATACCCTCTTTCTTTGATTTGGGGGGATAATATGTTTACCATTAAACGTTGCCCTTTTCATCTTTAAATGTTCAAACCCTACTCTAGATTTAAAGTGATCAAGCATAGCCATTCGCTTCATCATGTCTTCAGGCGTCATCAACACTACCAGTGATTTCCCTGTAGTACCTCCTGTATGCCCTTCGACAGCCCCCTTGCGTTCAATCGTATTTACTTGATTGATATTTGCTCTAATCATTTCCTTATCTACAATCGGAAGCTTCTTTATATCAGACATCTTTTTTATGCTGTGTATATCGATATCTCGATACAATTCTTTGTAGAAAGAGCTGTTCTTGAATGCATAATTGATAAATTCGATGAATTCCTCTTCTTGAAATTTAAGCTTTTCATTCAAAGTAAGCTTGTCAAACTTTTCGAGAAATTCTCTGTACTCATAATAGACTTTCCCGTATCTTGTTCTATTCCTGAGATATCCCGAAGCGGAGACCATTATGTTTTGAATAAATATTGGTGAGTTATCATATAGCTTTTCTAATAGGCCCATTATAAATTCTCCTTATACCATTCTATTGCTGCTTCGATGCCTCTTTCAAAACTCCAACTCGGTTCATAACCTAACATCTCTTTAGCTTTACTGATATCAGCATTACTATGCTTTATATCACCTTTTCTATCAGGTCCAAA
>CAZMBD010000097.1:0-7313 GCA_964564325.1 uncultured Clostridiaceae bacterium | reverse complement strand
TATGGACGTGGATAAGCTAAGAAAATACTGATTCATAAAACTAACCTCCTTGTTTTGAATGAATTTTATAATAGTTAAGAAAAATAATCAATAAATGTTAAAAATAATGTTATAAATAATATAAAAAATTGACTAATTGAATGAAATATATTACCATTGAGTTAATCTAGTCCGCATATAAAACAACCAGAAAGGAATAAATCATGAATATTATTAATGATAATTTAATTGATGAAACAATTGGTGGAGGAGCTGCTTGTTTTGTGGCTTGTGGTATTGTTTGTGCAATTACTTATATGACTGCAGCTGCTATGGGTGTTGCCTTTATGGATAATTAAGAATTATAAAGGAGTCGAATATGGAAGTTTTAAATAAGAAAGATCACGCTACTATAGGAGGAAGTACTCCTTGGGCGTGTGGAGTTACTTGTGGCGCGGCTTGTTTAATACATGCCGTGGGTGCTGTCTTTGGCCATATAATAGTTAGTTACTAGAAAAGATAGTCTCAGTAAGCGGACTAGATTATCTTTATTAAATTAATGTTTATAATTCACATAAGGAGTTTTATAAAATGAAAAATTATTTAGTATTTGAAACAGATAATAAAAATAAATATATTTTTGACAATAGCACGGGCTATACCATTCCATATTCAGAGTGTTTAATAAAATTAGTAAACATTGATAATGGCAAGTATAGTATTGAAGAATTATTAAAAAAAATGAAGGAATGCACTAAACAGAATAATAGAAAAATTAATAGTGTAGTTTCAGAGTACTTTGAATTGAAAAATCAAGGTTTTTTTTGTGAATATCCAAGAGATTATATAAAAGGCAAAGAAGACTATTATTTAAATTTATATAATTCTAATTCAAGCCAGTTATTATTAATAGTCACCGGAAAATGCAATTTAAGATGCAAGTATTGTGTATACTCTGATGAATACATAGATACTATAACCTATAGTGATGAAGATATGACTTTTGATATTGCAAAACTATCGATTAATGATTACATGTCTATATATAATGAAAAATATAAAAGAGGTTATAATAAAGCTCCAGTAATCAATTTTTACGGTGGAGAACCATTGTGTAACTTTGACCTAATAAAAGAATGTGTTGAGTATTCACAAAAAGAATACAAAACAAGTATTGATTATTATATAACCACGAACGGACTATTACTTAATAATGAAATTATTGAATTTCTTATTAGGAATAATTTTAGGGTAACTATAAGTCTTGATGGTGATAAAAAAAATCATGATAGGAATCGGATAACATCAGGTGGCAGAAAAACTCACGATGAAATACTATCAAATATAAAATTATATGCAAAAAAACATCAGGAATATGAGAATACAAAAAGTGTTTTGTCATTTAATTGTTGTTTTGATGATTGTACTTCACCAAATGACATTATTAATTTTTTTGAAAATAATAATATTGTAAATGCAATAGGGAAATTTGTTTTCTTTTCCCAAATAAATCCATATGGGACTACTTATTATGAAAAATGTGAAGAAGAATATAATGAAGGTAAAGTAAACTATAAGCCAGGTACTTGGCAACAAGAAGTGAAAAGTTTAGAAGAGCAATTTATCAGTGATTTAAAAGATGGAAAAAAGATTAGCGAAATAAAGAAGTCGTTTTTTATGAATTATTATTTTTATAAGAACCGACATATAGGTCCTTCTGGATTTCTATATAATAGTTGTTTACCAGGTTCAAAGATTGCAGTTAATGGAAAAGGTGAATATTTTCTTTGTGAGAGAGTCTGTGAAAAATATTCAATTGGAAACGTTAAGAGTGGATTAGATTGGAATAGAATAAGCTTGCTATTTGATAAGTATAATCATATCCGTCAATTATATTGCAGTGATTGTAATTGTAGTAAAATGTGCCAATTGTGTTTTATGCATATGATAGAAGATAATTCAGGAGATGTGAACTTTAATAAATCATATTGTAAAAACACAAAAGAATACGTACCTCAGATGCTTTCTAAATTATATTCTATACTAGAAAAAAATAATACTGCAATGGAAGGTGAATTATTGTATGGACAAGATGTTTAAGATCAAACAGCAATTTAGTTTAGTTACAGGTAAGAATGGAAAAGCGATATATGATTTATCAACAGGAGATATCTATGAATTGAATGGCGAATACTGTGAAGCTTTAGATAATTATAATATATTAGAGGATGTTTTCATTATTAATGAGAACAATAATTATATTTTTAAAGAACTGGAAGAAATGGGTATTGGCATAATTAGTGATAAAAATGATGTATTATTTCGATATGAAGATATTGTGTCATCAATGATCTCAAATAATTTAAATGTTAGCAACCACTTAGAGTCAGCATTTATTGAAGTTACAAATAAATGCAATTTAAATTGTAGTTTTTGTGAGCAGAATGTTGTCAATAGAGCCACATCTTGTAAAAGATTTTCTAAAGAGGGTAAAAGAGTTAATCTTGATAAAATAAAAGAATATATAATTGATAGCTATCATGTTGGTGTAAATAATATATCTATTATCGGTGGAGAGCCATTGTTAGAAACGGATTATGTTTATGAAATAATCAAGGTAGCTAATTCACTTGAAATGAAGATTAATATTTTTACAAATGGAACGATATTTCCATCTAACTCCTTACTGGAATTGTTTAAAGAAACCGATATTCAACTAACTGTACAGTTTATAACAGATGATAAAATGCTGGGAGATGAAATAACTAATTATAAAAATTATTGGGATATTATGAAAAACAACATATCAGAACTAATCCTTCATGGAGTAAATATCAGAGGGCAAATAATTATAGGGTCTTTTAATGAAAAGGAAATAGATCGTATATTGAATTCAGTGAAGGACTTAGAAATAGAAGATATTTCATATAATTATATAACACCAACTTCTAAAAATGATTTTTCAATAAGCGATAAAAGACAATTATTTAATAAAAAACATAATATAAAAAGAGTAAATAAAACTTTATATCATAATATGAAAACTAAGCAAATTTGTTTTTCTAATTTGATAGCATTATCAGTAGAAGGGGATTTTATACCTTGTCCTTCTTTACGGTTAAAGTTAGGAAATATAGAAACAACTACGCTAGCAGATATATTAAATTCTAATGAATATCAAAAATTAAAGTTTTTATGTAAGGATAAAATTGATCATTGCAAGTTTTGCAAGTTAAGGTATGGATGTATGGATTGTCGAGCGATAGAGTACACTGCGACAGGAAAGATAAATGGTTTAATTAATTGTGAGGAAGTAATCAATGAACGAGTATAAGAATCATCAAATTTTAAGAGAGAGACTGATTTCACTGATTAATGAGTATACACCAAATAGAATACTTAAGTCTATGAATTGGAAATTAGTCATTGAAGACCTGAGGAAAGAACCTTATATTGATGAGTATCGAGAAGAATTATATTTAGATAGTGTTCTAGAAGGCTTTCATGATCCTCATATGCAACTAATTAAAAATAAAAAGATTCAAAAGTTTTATCCATTAATGTTTGAGACGATTGATAATGATATACATGTTTATGAATTAAATAATAAGGACAAAGAGTATTTAGGGGTTCTTAAGTCAATTGAAGAAGTTGCTAACAATTGCATTTATTTTTCATCAGAAACTGAAAAGCTAAAGAGAGATGGTAGATCGTATTACTTCACAACTAAATACATTCATAAAATATTACAACTTAATGATCAAATTCTTATCGAAACGACCCAAAATAGTAAAATGAATAGAAAAATCATTAAGTCCCTAAGTATTCCTAGCAACGATGATGTGATAAATAATAGCGAAGTTAATTCAGTTAGTAAAGTTTATTATTATGCTAATTATTTTAATCCTATTTCATTTTTTGCTATGGGTAGTGCAGATTTATTTATTAAAGAGATAAGAAAATTTGACTCAGATAAACCTCTGATATTAGACTTACGTTACTGTTCAGGAGGGATAGTAAAGGAAGCAAATAGATTTATAAGCTACTTTTGTGAAGATAATTTTCAATATGGAGAGAAGATTATAAAAGAAAATGGTAAAGATATTATAAAAATTATGAAAACGGATAAAGTACAGCCAAAGTTAAATTTTTCAACAATCTATATTTTAACTAATAAATACACCATGAGTTGTGCAGAATTTATAGTAGTGCAAGCGCTAAAGTGTAGTGATTTAAATGTTATTCACATCGGAAAGCCTACATTTGGCGCATTTACTGAAGCAAAAGTTATAAAGCTTAATAAGCAGTATACTTGCCATATTATATGTAGTTATATTAATAATTCGGGATCTATAATCCCCCAATACGAATGTAATGATGCAACAGTGTTGAAAGATTATTCCACAGAAAAAGATCCTATGATACAGATGATTAAAAAAATTGAGGTGAAAGAATATGTCCAATAATAGCCATGTAATAGCAGAAAATATTTCTTATGAATATTCGAATTTTAAATTACAGAATATAAACTTTGAAATTGAGAAGGGAGAGATTATTGGTTTTGTTGGTAAAAATGGTTCAGGAAAGACAACTACAATTAAATGTATAACAGGCCAATTAGAATTTAAAACTGGAAGTGTACAAATTGAAGATGTTTTTTTAAAGGATCATCCAGAACGGTATAAAGATAGAGTAGGTTACGTATGCGAAGATACAAATATCTATGAAGAGTTAACTCCTATACAATTTTCTAATATCTTTGGGAAATTTTATACTAAATGGGATAATAATAAATATTTGCACTTAATTGAAATATTCGAATTAGATAAAAAGAAAAAAATATCTCAATTTTCTAAAGGAATGAAGATGAAGTTTCATTTGGCATTCGCGTTATCTCATGGTGCAGATTTTTTAGTGCTAGATGAACCAACAAGTGGTTTAGATCCATTCATTCGTGACGAATTCCTTAATATACTTGCAAATGAGTCGAAAAATAATATTGCTATTTTATTTTCTACTCATATTACAGAAGATATTTTAAAAATAGCAGATAAAATAATTTTCATTTCAGATGGAGAAATAAAGTTTTATTTACCAGCTCTAAAAATAGAAGAATCGTGTTTTAGACTTCCTAAAGAAAAAGTAGCAATTTTATCCAATGAGAATTATGAAATTATCGAAGAATTTATTGATGAATATATTATATGGATCGATATACAAAAAGAAAAACAATTTGAACTTACTGGAAATGAGAAACCTTTATCTTTTAATGAGTTACTAGGAATGTATAATAATAAATGGAGCAACATATGATTGATTTAATACGAAAAGATATTTCAGTAAATACAAAGTTTATTTTACTTTCATTTCTTTTAAGTGTGGTTGCAGTAATAGTATTGGAATTAAGTAATTTTGGGTATGCTAGTATGGAGTTCTATATATGTCTTTCTGGATGTTTTACATATATAGTGGGTCGCTCTTGTTATATTGATGAAAAAGGCTCATCTAAGATGTGGATTAGGACACTCCCGATCAAATCAAAAAGCATTGTAGATGCAAAGTATATTCTCATGATTATTTCTATAATAGAAGGTGTAATTATCTTTTATGGTATAAAGTATATTATGTCAGGCTTTTCAATAAGATCATTTTCAGATAATGTTTATATGGATCTAATTATACTAGCCTTACATTTAATTTACTGTGGACTATTTTTACATTTGTTTTATAAATACAATTATTCTGTTGCTCAGTATGCGATTTACTTTATGATTTTAATATTGATTTTTTCAAAAATGGTAGATAATAAAAAGTATATCGATTTATCAATATTTTCTTTTGATAAAGTGTCATTAGCCTTAATAGTGTTTGGTGCAATAGTGTTGATTATATCGTGGATATTTACAAGAAACATTAAAGAATGAATAAGAAATGAAATAAATTTTTTAATAAGATTGGGTTTTAACGTTTTTATATCATAAGAGAAAGGGGTTTACTTAGAAAAAATATATGTAGTAATTTTGTGGAATGAGAGTAATTTTAATTGATGACAATAGTTTGCCAATATAATGATTAGTGGTAAAACAAATATTTGATACAAATACAATTTTTATTATTCCCGAGAGTAGTATATTTAAATGATAATATTCAGTCGAAATTATCAAAATAAGATTGAAAGAATTTTGTTAATATTTAACTAATTGATTATTTGTTTTCAATGGTAATTAGAGATTTGTAAGTATAATATAGAGAAATATTACTTTCCAATCTGTTTAATTTATGTTCCATAAATTAGAAAAAATAGAAGGACAACTTATGTTTAATTTAATACGAAAAGATTTTTTGGCAAATATAACTTTTGTTATAGTTTCACTTATATTGAGTACAATTGCTATTATAGTTCTAAAATTTGATGAATCAGATTATTCCATCTTAGAATTATATGGTTGTCTGGTACTCTGTTTTACTTATATAGTTGGGCATTCTTGCTATGTTGATGAGAAGGGTTATTCTAAAATGTGGATGAGATCATTACCAATTAAACCTACATTAATAATAGATGCTAAATATGCCTTGATGATAATTTCTATTTTAATAAGTTTTGTAATTTATATAGGAGTAAACTTTATAGTTTCTTCTAACTTATCAATTTCTATTATGAAAAATATAGTAGTAATTCAATTCATTTTGGGGATGCATTTATTTTACTGTGGGATATATCTTTTTCTATTTTATAGATTTAGTTATTCAACAGCTCAACAATCAGTTTACTTTATGATTTTAGTCTTACTTTTGACAAAAATGGCAGGAAGTAAAAAATATTTTGATATTACAATAATTTCATTGGATATAATTTCATTTGTAGTATTAATATTTGGACTTGTGGTACTAGTATTTTCTTGGCGATTTACTCGAAAGAAGGAGGAGTAAAAGTTATGATGAGAAAGGATATTTTTTCTAAAGAAGGGATATTTATTTCTTTATTATTAGGAGGGCTAATGATAAGAAATATTTATCTCGGGAAAAGTATATATGGAATATCAAGTAGAGTTTGGCTTGGTGTTTTTCTGGTTTTTTTGCTAACACTTGGTATATATCAGTATATGAGCAAAAAGAATTAACAATATGAGGAAGATGTTTGAGTAAACAATAGAGATATGTTAGTAAAGTGTTTTATTCAATACTTTTATAACGCTCATTGAGATTCTCAGCTATTATATTTGGATTTATATTATTGCTTATAAAGATAGCAAAAGAAAATAAACTTTTCTTTAAGTATTTGTTGACCTAATAATTATCTTCAATTACAAGTTAACATTGAAAACAAGTAGTTT
>CAZMBD010000096.1:4887-7401 GCA_964564325.1 uncultured Clostridiaceae bacterium | reverse complement strand
AAGGAGGAATATATTATGAAAAAAGGATGTCCTTATGGTACTCATAGAGTAATAGAACCAAAGGGGGTATTACCTCAACCAGCTTTAAAAATTGATAATGATATGGAAATTTACGACAACGAAATTTTAATTGATGTGCAAACTTTAAATGTAGACTCAGCTAGTTTTACTCAAATAAAAGAACAAGCTGGTGGAGATCAGGAAGAAATCAAGAAAATAATGAAAGGCATAGTAGAAGAAAGAGGTAAACATCAAAATCCAGTAACAGGTTCTGGTGGAATGTTAATAGGAACAGTAGAAAAAATAGGATCAGCATTGGAAGGTAAAACTGATTTAAAAGTTGGAGATAAAATAGCTACACTGGTATCGCTTTCCCTAACTCCTTTAAGAATAGATGAATTTTTAGAAATTAGACCAGATGTAGATCAAGTAGATATTAAAGGAAAAGCTATATTATTTGAATCAGGAATATATGCAGTATTACCTGATGATCTACCAGAAAACTTAGCATTATCCGTTCTAGATGTAGCCGGTGCTCCAGCTCAAACTGCAAAACTTGTAAAACCAGGGGATACTGTAGTAGTTATAGGTGGAACAGGAAAATCCGGAATGCTATGTCTATATGAAGCTAAAAAACGTGCAGGAGTTACAGGTACAGTAATTTGTGTAGGTTCTAGAGATGAAACCATAGCTAGAGCTAAAGAAGCAAATTTAGCAGACTACTATATTAAGGCGGATGCTACAAATGCAGTAGAGCTTATGAATAAAGTAAGCGAAATCACAGATGGTGAAATGGCAGATATAGTTATTAATAATGTAAACATACCAAATACAGAAATGACTAGTATATTACTTACAAAAGATAAAGGATTAGTATATTTCTTCAGTATGGCAACTAGTTTCACTAAAGCAGCTCTAGGTGCTGAAGGGGTAGGCAAGGACATTACTATGATAGTAGGAAATGGCTATACAAAAGATCACGCAGATATATCCTTACAAATAATGAGAGAATCCAAAGAACTAAGAGAAATTTTTGAAAAATTATACGCTTAGGCAATTGATAAGATGAGACACCCCTTCAAGACGGTGGAGCTTTTTGGGGAATGTCCTATGGTCTGCAAAAGGGATGAAAAGGGATGGCAAACAAAACGTCCCCTTGCCACAAATATAAAAATGGAGGTTTTATCATGAGATCATATAAGGATATTGAAATATGGAAAGATGTTACCGAAGAAGAATGGAATGATTGGAAATGGCAAGTTAGAAATAGAATTACTGATGTGGAAACTCTAAAAAAAGTTATTAAAATAACTGAAAAAGAAGAAAAAGAAATAGGGGAAGTATTAAAAAAATTTAGAATGGGAATTACTCCATATTATGCTTCACTAATGGATCCAGAGGATCCAAATTGTCCAATTAGGAAGCAAGCAGTACCAACTATAATGGAAACTTATGAATCTCAAGCAGATTTAGAAGACCCATTGGCAGAAGACGAGGATTCTCCAGTTCCAGGTCTAACTCATAGATATCCAGACAGAGTTTTATTTTTAATAACTGACCAATGCTCCATGTATTGTAGACATTGTACTAGAAGAAGATTTGCTGGACAACAAGATTCAGGAGCGCCAAAGGACAGAATAGATAAATGCATAGAATATATAAGAAATACTCCAGAAGTAAGAGACGTACTATTATCTGGTGGAGATGCATTATTAGTATCTGACGATAGATTAGAATATATAATCAAAGAATTAAGAGCCATACCTCATGTAGAAATAATTAGAATAGGTACTCGTACACCAGTAGTTATGCCTATGAGAATTACTGATGATTTGGTAAATATGCTAAAGAAATATCATCCAATATGGTTAAATACTCATTTTAACCATCCAAAAGAAATTACAGAAACCTCAATTGCTGCTGCAAATAAAATGGCAGATGCAGGAATTCCACTAGGAAATCAATCTGTATTACTTCGTGGGGTAAACGATTGTCCTCATATAATGAAGGAATTAGTACAAAAATTAGTAATGATGAGAATTAGACCTTATTATATTTATCAATGTGATTTATCTATGGGAATTGAACATTTTAGAACTAAAGTATCTAAGGGAATTGAAATAATAGAAGCTTTAAGAGGCCATACTTCAGGATTTGCAGTACCTACATTTGTAGTAGATGCACCTGGTGGAGGTGGAAAAACTCCAGTTATGCCTCAATATATAATTTCTCAATCTCCAACTAAGGTAGTTCTTAGAAATTATGAAGGGGTAATCACAACTTACACAGAACCACAAATGGTAGAAGAACCATGTAATTGTCCAGTTTGCCGTAAAGAAAGAGAAGCTCATATGACAGGTGTAGCAGAATTACTTCAAGGAAATGAAGTTAAATTCATGCAACCAGAAGAATTAGAAAGAAAAAATAGAGCAAAGAAAAATCGTGAACCAGCACCAAATTGCTAATCAAACAAAAGGCAAACAAAGGGGACTGCCAAACGTTAGGGACTGTCCC
>CAZMBD010000096.1:0-4787 GCA_964564325.1 uncultured Clostridiaceae bacterium | reverse complement strand
CCCAACGTTTGACCCAAACAAAAGGGACTGTCCCTAACGTTTGCAAAAGGGACTGTCCCCAACGTTTGCAGCGTTTGATTTGAATCGACTGGGGGTAATCAATTGCTATTACAATATATAAAACAAGAATATAAAACAATATCCATAGTAGGAATGGCCAAAAATTCGGGAAAAACCGTCACATTAAATCAGCTAATATATGAATGTATAGATGCAAATATAAACTTAGGCTTATTATCCACTGGAAGAGATGGAGAATCTGAGGACGTAGCTACAGAAACAGAAAAGCCAAAAATATTTGCAGAATCAGGCACCTATTTCGCCACTACTACTGAATTACTATCCCTATCTGATGCTACTGTAGAAATAATGGATATTACAGACTATAGAACTCCTCTAGGTCAAATTCTTATAGGCAGAGTAAAGGATAGTGGATATATTCAAATAGCAGGACCTCAAACCTTAACTCAAATTAAGGAATTATCAGAAAAAATCCTAGGCCTAGGTGCCGATCTAGTCATTATAGATGGAGCTATTGATAGAAGAACAGCAGCAGCTCCATCTATTGCTGATGCCACGATACTAGCTACAGGAGCCACTTTAAGTCGTGATATAAACAGAGTAATAGAAGAAACACTTCATGTAGTAAATTTATTTAATCTTCCAGCTGTAGAAGGAGAAGCAAAGGAAATCATAAGAGAATATATGGAAAAGGAACAAATAGCTGTACTTGATAAGGACCGCAGAGCCAATCCTATAAATATAAAAACTGCATTAAACTGTGGCAATATAATAGGAAATGAAATAGATGAAAACTCTAGATATTTAATCATTCCAGGCTCATTAGTAAAAAGTACAGTGGAGGATATAATTTCATGTACTAGAAAATATAAAAATATAGATATAGTAGTTACAGATGGAACTAAAATCTTTATTCCACCAAAGGATTGGTTAAAATTTATGAGATATGGAGTGAATATCAAGGTTTTAAATCCAATCAATCTAATAGCCATTACACTAAATCCCTATGCACCCCAAGGCTATTATTTTGAACCAGATACACTACTTGAAAAGACCAGATATTTCATTCAAGATATTCCTGTAGTAGATGTAATATTAGGTGGTGATTAATATGGAATTCATAGATAAATTCACAGAAGAATCCTTAGAAATACAATATATACTAAATAAAATTAATACATTAACCCCCTATGGGAAAATGTATAAAGAAAAAACAAGGCCTTTTCTTCCAGGGGAAGAAGAAAAGCTAAGGGAAGAACTAGATAAAATAGAACTTTATATGGAATATACTAAAGAAGGTCAATTTACTAGAGAAATAAACAATATATTTTATCATATAAAAGATTTAAGACAATCTGTAAAAAAAGCTAAGGCCAGGGGAATTCTTTCAGAAGTGGAATTATTTGAATTAAAGCAATTCCTATTTTTAATAAGGGATTTGGATAATCTATTAAATAAATACAATATACCTCTTTGGGAAGACATGGAAATTAAGCCTATAGAACAATTAGAAAAACTATTGGACCCTGAAGACACAGGAATTTCTACATTCTATATCTATGATTCCTATTCTGAAGAATTGACAAAGCTTAGACGAGATAAAAGAGAAATAGAGAAAAATATAAAAAGAGAAAAAAAGGCCTTAAAAGAAAACATAGAAAAAGAATTAAATATAAAATTAAGACCAGACAATACCATAGTATTGTCAAAGACAGACAAAGAATTAATAGAAAAATTGGAAGGCGATTCTCGCATAAATTATGTGTCTGAAACCTATATGAATATTAAATATGGACTAAAAATTTCCACTGAATTAAGTCTATTGGAAAGACATTTGAACATATTAAAGGATAAAGAAGAAAGAGAAGAACTAAAAATAAAAGAAAAATTATCTAAAGAAATAGGGAAATATTCTAAAAAATTATTTAAAAATATGGCCAGTGTAGGGAAAATAGATTTAATCTTAGCAAAAGCTAAATTAGCCTTAGAAATGAAGGCCATAAAGCCAGAAATACTAGATGAACATTATATAAAAATTCTAGAAGGTCGCCATCCAATAGTAGAAGAAAATTTAAAATCTAAAGACTTAGAATTTACTCCTATTTCCATAGAATTATCTGAAGGTGTAATTTGCATTACTGGTGCAAATATGGGAGGGAAAACTGTTAGCTTAAAATTAGTAGGACTATTGTCTGCCATGGCCCAATATGGTCTAATGGTACCAGCAAATGAGATGAAATTAGGTCTAAATAAGTTTATAAAAACCTCCATAGGAGATCTTCAAGCCATAGACAAAGGCTTATCTACTTTTGGTGGGGAAATAAAGTTAATTTCTGAAGCAGTAGAGAAATCTAATGACAAAGGCCTAATATTAATAGATGAACTAGCTAGAGGAACCAATCCAGAAGAAGGCTATGCCATATCAAAAGCCTTAGTAGAATATTTAAAAGACAAAAAGTCCATCACTTTAATTACCACTCACTACGATAATATAGGAAATACAGAAGGAGTAGTTCATCTTCAAGTAGTCGGTTTATCTAATATAGATTTTCAAAAATTAGAAAAAAAGCTTAGTGAAGATGTGGAAGATAAAATAGATATTATAAATAAATATATGGACTATAGACTAAAAATAATAGACAATAAAAAAGGCGAAACTCCAAGAGAAGCCATAAACATAGCTCGTATAATGGGGCTAAAACCAGAAATATTAGATTTAGCAGAGAAAAACTTATCTAAAGGAAGGTGATATTTTGAGCAAATTAAATTTAGATCAGAAACTAATAGATAGTTCAAGAAACGCAGCTAATAAAATAGCAGAAGATGTTCAAGATTTTATAGATGAACATACTACTACTGCAACAGAAAGAACTGTAGCTAGACTATTAGGCATAGATGGAGTAGATGAAATAGACAAGCCTCTACCAAATGTGCTTATAGACAATATTGTAGAAGGTGGAGGATTAGAACAAGGTGCAGCTTATTGGATAGGTAATGCTATGATACAAACTGGAGATTCTCCTCAAGTAATAGCTGAAAAAGTATCTAGGGGAGAAATAGACATTACTCGCTTACCTGCTGCAAGTGAAGAAGAAATAAAAGCTGAAATTTCTAAAATAGCAAAGGAAACTACAGAAATAATTAAGAAAAAAAGAGAAGAAAGAGATCAATTAATAGACACTCTAGGAGAAGGAAAACAGCCATATATATATGTAATAGTAGCTACGGGGAATATTTATGAAGACATCATTCAAGCTCAAGCAGCAGCTCGTCAAGGTGCAGATGTTATAGCAGTTATTAGAACTACTGGCCAATCTCTACTAGACTATGTACCCTATGGAGCCACTACAGAAGGTTTCGGTGGAACCTATGCCACTCAAGAAAACTTTAAACTAATGAGAAAAGCCTTAGACGAAGTAGGAGAAGAAGTAGGTCGCTATATTAGACTTTGTAATTATTGTTCAGGACTATGTATGCCAGAAATAGCAGCCATGGGTGCTGTGGAAAGACTGGATATGATGTTAAATGACGCTTTATATGGCATATTATTTAGAGATATTAATATGCAAAGAACTCTAGTAGACCAATACTTCTCCAGAGTAATCAATGGCTATGCAGGAATAATCATAAATACTGGAGAGGACAATTATTTAACTACTGATGACGCAGTAGAAGCAGCACATACAGTATTGGCCTCCCAATTTATAAATGAACAATTTGCATTAAAAGCAGGAATACCAGAAGAACAAATGGGTCTAGGCCATGCCTTTGAAATGGATCCTTCCTTAGAAAATGGATTCTTATATGAATTAGCTCAGGCACAAATGGCAAGGGAAATCTTCCCCAATGCACCATTAAAATACATGCCACCAACTAAATATATGACAGGGAACATTTTTAGGGGCCATATTCAAGACGCATTATTTAATCTAGTAGCTGTAACTACAGGACAAAGTATTCAATTGTTGGGAATGTTAACTGAGGCAATCCATACACCTCATCTTCACGATAGATATTTATCCATAGAAAATGCCCAATATATATTTAATAATGCTAGAGATTTAGGAAATGAAATAACCTTTAAAGAAGGTGGAATAATCCAAGAAAGAGCTAAAGTAGTATTACAAGATGCAGAAAAACTATTAAATCAAATAGCAGAAGAAGGCCTATTCCCAATTATAGAACAAGGGAAATTTGGTGGAGTTAAGAG
Source organism: uncultured Clostridiaceae bacterium (assembly GCA_964564325.1). Classification (GTDB taxonomy): domain Bacteria; phylum Bacillota; class Clostridia; order Tissierellales; family Tepidimicrobiaceae; genus JAAZMA01. The sequence goes on along the minus strand of CAZMBD010000096.1, from coordinate 556 downwards.
ACAAAGAACTGGAGGTAAGGGATTGGACGGAGTATTTAAAAAAGGCAAAGCATACTTTAATCCATTTATCCCATTAATGTTAGGAGGTGAAAGGTAATGGAAAATGTTCAAAAAGTAGATTTAACTAGAGTTAAACCTTATGGAGATACCTTAAACGACGGAATGATGCAATTAAGTTTTACATTACCTGTACCTCATGGCGAAGAAGCCTCAGAGGCAGCAAGGCAATTAGCTAAGAAAATGGGTTTAGAAGAACCATCAGTAGTATATTCAAAAGACTTAGGCGTAGGCTATACCTATTTTGTACTATATGGAAAAGTCGTTCACACAGTAGACTATACAAAAATAGAAGTACCAAAAGTAGATATAAATGTAATGAGCAGAGAAGAAGTAGAAGAATATATAAAGGAAAATATAAAAAGAGATGTAGTAGTAGTAGGAGCCTGTACTGGAACAGATGCTCATACTGTAGGCATAGATGCCATAATGAATATGAAAGGTTATGCAGGACATTTTGGACTAGAAAGATACGAAGGAATAGACGCATACAATTTAG
>CAZMBD010000095.1:0-8002 GCA_964564325.1 uncultured Clostridiaceae bacterium | reverse complement strand
AAGAAGTTTTTGGTGAGGTCTAGGGTGCTTGTTTAAAAATTTACATGGGAGTGATGTAAATGTATTATGTTTTTAAAACTAAATTATAGAGGAGGGATAGAGTGAAAAAGATTTTAATGGTCTTAATATTAAGTTTAATTTTATTAACAGGCTGTAGTCAAAAAGTAGGCAATATTGAAAATGGATATACTGATTTTGGAAATTTAAAACTACCTCAATTCCAAAGACCAGAGCTAGGGGAAGAAATAGCAGTTATAACTACTAATATAGGTGAAATAAAAATAAAATTATTAGATGAAGTAGCCCCAATTGGAGTAGGACAATTCAAGAAATGGGTAGAAGAAGGAAAATATACCGATAGTATTTTTGGTAGTATAAGCAAAGATAGAAATGTTTGGGCATTGAAAAAAGGATATAAGAAAAATATGACTGAGGAAGAAATGGACAGATATTATGAAGAACTATTAGATAGTATGAGCTTTCCCCATGATTATGAAATAGAAACTAGCCCTGATTATCTTCACTTTTCTGGAGCCGTTGGATTTTTAGTTTATAATTGGAAAGATACAGATGGCACTACAAATGAGAGGCAAATAGGCTCCTTTTATATAGTTACCAATGAAGGACTAGAAGAAGAAATTTTAGAAATAATGGAAAATATGCCAACACAATATGGATTTACAAAGGATATAATAACGGCCTACAGAGAATTAGGAGGGGTAATTGAATATAATAATAATCTTACAATGTTTGGACAGGTGTTTTATGGAATGGACATAGTATATGAAATAAGTAATATGGTGGTAGATGGAAATAAATTTCCTATAGAAGATCCTATTATAATAGAAAAAATAGAAATTGTAAAATATGATGGGGAATAAAGATTGGAGGGAATTTAATATGGGTGAATTAATTAAAAGTGAAATAAAAAAAGTATTTAAATCTCGGAAGAATAAAATTCTTTTAATAGCTTTAATCCTATCTGTATTATTAGTGAACATATATTATATAGGAAAACATAGAAGTTTTGTGGAAGAATTAGAAAAGGAAACTACCATATCAAAAAATTCAGCACAAATAAGAATAAGCAAAGCATTAACTGAAATATCTCGCTTTGAAAGCGAAGATGAAGCAACTAAGCAATTATTACAAAAAGAATATGGCAGTCTAGAAAAAATTGAAGAGGCTAAGGAACTACTTGAAATTGAAGTACAGAGAAATAAAAAAGAATCTTCTTATGTACAAATTCCATTTATATTACAAAAACAATTAAAACCAAGAAAAGGAAAAGTCGTAGAGAATGAAGAAGAAATAATTAGAGAAATTCTAGATGCAAAAATTAAAAGGACAAATAATATTATGGAGGCTAATGAAGAAGGAGTCGTACCTGAATCAGCATTAAAATTAAGGAAAATTACTATGGATGATATAAAGAGGAAAAATTTATATTATAATTATTTAAAAGAAAACAATATTAAATACAATCCAAATCCTTATACCAATACAGGAATATTTTCCATTGCCACATTATTAGATAATAATATGCTATTTTTAATATTTATAATCTTTACTTTCCTAACTATAGACTTATTTTTATTAGAAGTAGAAGATGGGAGTTATAAAATTATCTACACACAGCCCTATGAAAGAGGAAAAATATTTTTATCGAAAATCATATCTACAATACTAATTATGACCTTAATTTTAATCATAATACTGGGTGTAAACTTTCTAGTAAATACAATATTAAATGAAATGGGGGATTTTAAAGAGCCTATTGCAGTAAGTGAAAATATTAACAAATTAATTTTGAGCAAGGAAAACATAGATTTTAAAATTATTTCAACTGGAAAGCATATATTTTTAAGTATTATATTATTTTTAACTGTAGTATTTTTCAATATCATATTTATATCTTTTTTATCAGTATTTACAGACTCCATAACAAAGACAATGGGAATAGAAATTCTAATGATAATACTTTCCTTACTTTTTAGAAAATTTGTTTCTCCAAATAGTATAATACACGGAATTACACCTTTTTCCTATATTTTTACTGAAGATGTATTAATAGATAGGTATAATACTAATTATATATTTGGAATTTTATTAAATTTAATTTTGTCAGGAATCTTATTGTTTATAAGCTATAAAAAGTTTAAAAATAAGGATTTTTTAGGTTCAAAAGTTTAGGGAGGTATAAACTATGTCGATAAAGATTTAGTGAGCTTTATAAGACTAAATGGAGCCCAAGGACTCCATTTAGGTTCTTTCACTTACTTGCTTATCATTAAAAGAATGTTCAAGAAATTCTTTAGATTTTTCAGAATATATATATATGCTTTTTCATAATCACCATTTTTTACAAGTAATTCTTGTATATCAGATCGGATAGTATGTGTTATTTTTTGATTTTTATTTTCATCAAAATATCTTAGGGCTTCATTTAAATATTTTTCAGCATTAGAAAAATCGCTAATAATTAAATAATAGTTTCCAATGTTTTTTTGGCATGCTGCCTTTGAATAATTATCACCTAGAGCATGAAAAATAGAAATAGCTTTTTCAGTATAATTAATTGCTTTGTCTATTTCATTTATATTTTTATACATAATGCCCAAAAGCATATGAGCTTCACCATAATTATTAAAGGCTTTGTATTCCTCTGATAGTTCTATTGCATAGTTTAAATGTATAATAGATTCTTCATATTTATTTTGCTTATACAATGTAAATCCTAAAGAGAAAAATAATTTTATTTCTAATAATATATCATTAATATGTGATTTTTTCAATTCTTTGATGGCTTCCTTAATATAAGTTTCAGGCTTTTCAAATTTATCATCATTAAAGAAAACATTAGCTTTATAGAAATAGGTATTTGATAAATAATAATAATCATTATTAGTTTCTAGAATTCTGATAGCATTATCAAGAAGGTTATCCACTGAATTATAATTATCAACTCTTATTTTGCATTTAGCCAAAATATATAATAGTCTTCCATGATATAGATTTTGAAGCTCTTCTTCGCTTGACTTCAAATCTTGATTTATATAGTTAATGCATTTGTTATATTCTTTATTTTTAGTCAAAAAAGAAGCATGTTCAAAAAAGGATTTAGAACTTTTGTCAATTGTTTGAGCTTTATCATGTTCATTATTTAAGAAGTATGAAATTGGTTTATTTAATCTTTATAAAGCAAGTTTTATTACATTATAAAAGATGAGAGTGTATATAATGAAAAAAATACTTAAGAAAATTATAACTTTTACTATTGTTCTATTTCTTATATTGGGTGTTTCTATTGTACAGGCATCTGATGATGAGGAACCAATATTCCCAAAAGGAATTGATATTTCAAGGAGCATAAATTTAATGGTAGATTAAAAATTTATTCCTGAAACTATTTTAGAATACAGGATAAAAGAATTATTCTAAAATTTTCATTAAAATTAATACAAAATGAAAGAATTTTGAAAGAATCTTTTGATAGTATATTTATAAGAAGGAAATAGGCTGTTGAGAGGGGGATATTCTTGAAATCATTTATTCATTTATTTGAAATACCTAAAAATTACTACTTCTATGATGTTAATCGAAATGAAAACGTTCAAGTGGAAAAGGATGTATATGAATATTTGAAAAAAATACTTAGAGATGAAATAGAAGAAAATAATAGGGATTTGGATATTGAAAAAGAAATTCAAATGTTAAAGGAAGAAGGGTATCTTTCGGATAATCGAGTTAAGGAAATTAAACATCCAGCCACGGATTTGCTTGAAACTTACTTGAGTAGAAAGATGAAAATGTTAATAATTCAATTAACGCAAAATTGTAATTTACGCTGTGAGTATTGCCCATATACTTATAATGATGGAACTGATAGACTACATCAAAATAGAGATATAGATTTCGAAACCATAAAGAAGGCACTTCATATTCTTAAAGATAATTCAGTAGATAGTGAAGATATTTCTGTTTCATTTTATGGTGGAGAACCATTAATAAGATTTGATTTAATAAAGAAAACAGTTAACTATTGTAGGAAAATATTTGTAGGGAAATCTGTTAGTTTTTCATTGACAACAAATGCAACTTTATTTACAGAAGAGATTATGAATTTTTTTGAAAATGAAAATTTTAATATTCTTATTAGTCTTGATGGACCAAAATATTTAAATGATAAGAATAGAAAGTTTTTTAATAGCGAAAAAAGTGTATTTGATAAAGTGATAGCTAATCTAAAAACTATTGAAAAAAATCATAAAAAACTGTTTACAAACATTTCATTAAACATGGTAATAGATCCCACTGTAAGACTAGGAGACTACGCATTATTGTTTAAAGACTATACAATTTTAAATAGAGTTAGTATTAGAGCTTCAATACTAGAGGATTATACTATAGAGAATAAGTTTAAATTTACAGAAAACTTCAGAAAACAATATATGGAAATGGAGAAATCATATTATTCATATATTTTAAATGATGAAAAATTATTGGATAAGAAATTTATTGAAGCTATGTTCTCAGAAAAATATCAAGAATTATTATCAGGTCTAGACAAATCTATGGGATTGGGATATATTGGCTGTCCATCAGGGCCTTGTATTTCAAGCATTCAGAGACTTTTTGTAGATGTAGATGGATTTTTCTATCCCTGCGAAAGAATTAGTGAAACAAATGAGTTTAATATAATTGGAGATGTAGAAAAAGGTATTGAGATTGATGAAGTAGAAAAAATTCTTAATATATCAAACTATAATAGAGAACTGTGTAGAAATTGCTTTGCATTTAGAGAGTGTGGATTTTGCGTAAGAAGTTATCAAAAACAAACCAATAGAATTTTAATATCTGAAGCTGAATGTGAAAATAGAAGAAGAAATTTTGAAAGTAAATTAATAGATATTGAAAGTATTAAAGAAAACCATTCCAAAAAAATAAAGGGTGATAAAAATGAATATTAGCAATTATTTGTTTTATCCATATTCGCATAAATCTTATGGATTTATAAGGGCTTTACAATCATTAAATATTGAATTTGAAGTAATTTCACCAAATGGACTTGGCTTAATAGGAAAAGATATATCATATGCGGTAAATGGTAAAAATTTAGGTAAAAAAGTAAAAAGTTATTTAGATATAGATTTTAGTAAATATGAGCTTATAGTAATATCAGATAATTTAAATGAATTTATGGAAAGTGAATTAATAGAAATTGTTAAAAAAACTAAAGAAAATAATTTAAAAATTCTTAATTACTGTGATAAAGAGAATTATATAAAATTATTTGACGATACTTCACTACTTGAACCTGTAAAAGATGTCAAAGAAAAAGTAATAATAAATTATATGGATAAGATTGATGAATTAAATCTACCATTTTACTCTCCAGAAAAATTAATGATATTTGTAGGTAATATAGTTGAAATGATTGATAATTTTTATATTTCATTACAATTAAAAATTGGTTTAGAAAAAATGGGATATAGGGTTGAAATGATAAGTAATGAAAATGATGGGAAATTTTTTGATTGTTTAAAGTATCCAAAAGAATTTATGGACATTAAAGTACCCCCTGAAAATCAGATATGGGCTTTAAATAGATTTATCCAAGCAGTAGAAAATAAACTTAATCCTGATATTATTATAATGGATTTACCTAAGGGATTAATAAGATATGATAGATACTATGATAATTCATTTGGAATATACGGTTTTATGATTGGTCAAAGTGTTAGGCCAGATTACTTCATACTTAATGTTCCATATGATAGTATTGATCAGGAATATTTTTATAATTTAAGCAATTATTTTAAAGCAGTATTGGGAAAAAAGGTAGATGTATTTAATATGACAAATTCATTTTTTCAAAATGACAATACTATAAAAACTCAATTAGACAATCCTATGTATTTAAAGCATGAAGATTTACAAGAAATATTATTATCAAGTAAGGAAATGGATCCTAAAATTGATTGTTTATATGAACAAGACAGAATAGATAATATGATTAAAGAATTAATAGATAGTTTTACTTAATTATCTATTAGCATAAACAAAACCCGTGGATAAATGTTCGTTTATTACTTTTGGGAAATGAAAGGAAATGGTGGAAAAATGAAGAATATTAGAGTTAAAAAGAAAAACTTTAATACTATAGAGACATTTAGAAATAGGTGTGGGTGTTGGTGTACTTGTAGCTGTCAAGGAGATGAAAAACTAACTGTAAAGACAGCAGAATTAGCTGATAATCGCACATATAATATAGCTGATGATAAGGGAATATCTCCTAATTCTATCTAGTCAAAATCAATTTCGTTGCTATTAAATGATTAAATACCACGGGTTTTGTTATATTTATATAATGAAATGACTTGTTTTTAAATAAAGATGAAAAAATGGCTAATACAAGTTTATAATTTTAAAAATAGTATTTTGTATAAATTAAATCTATGACAATATATCAAGGTGGAAGGTGGAGGAGATTAATGTATTATATTTTTAAAAATGAAGTAAAAAGGAAATTTAAAAACCCAGTTCTTTGGATAATGATTTTGATTATGATAATTTTACTATACATAAATATTGAAAGAAGCTATGAAGCCAATGAGATAGATATTATATTAAATTATCAGCCAGGTATTATAGAACAGGGTAGAGATGAAAGCTACCTTGATAATTCTTCTATAACATTTGATGACCGCCATAGTGATAGTTTTAATAGTATATTATCATATAATTTTGAAGTTGGTCGAAAGGCTTATTTTAACCATGACTTAGTAAAATTAAATGAAATAAGCTCTTTTAATAATTTATTGCATGCCAATCTATATGCAAATTCTATAGAGAATCGTGATGACGTTCTTTCAAAATACTTATGCCAAATTGCTAATGAGGAGCTTTGGGATAAGGTCAGTGATGGTACAAAATATGAAGATATAGACTTCTCAAATAATGGTAGATTTAATCTTTACAATGTTATTAGCGGAATATTTGAAGCTAGATATTATTATTATTTATCTATAAATAATTTAGATGTGATCGAGAAAAATGAATTTAACAATCTTTATGTACTATATAATTGGATAACAGAAATTATCCCAATACTTGTAGTTGTTGTTACTATACTATTAAGCTATGATTTAATCAATAAAGATGTAAAAGAAGGAAGTACAAAACTACTTATAACCCAATCTATACCAAGATGGAAATATTATATAGGTAAATTTTTTGCAACTGTAATTGTAGTTCTATTTGTAATAATGCTCCCTTTAACTATTTTTAATATATACTTAAAATTTAATGTAAAATTTCAGCCCATAAATTATCCTATAGTATATGATAATCAAGGATTAAAAAAAATTAAACCATCTTTTAATTACATGGAGGAAAATTTAAAAAAATATGAGAAATATGAGCAAATAGCATTCTATAAAATACCTTATAGCAAAGTGGATAGTTCACAATTTAAATGGCCTTTATATCAGAGAAATATTGACTTAATAGGCTTTGATAAGTTTTTATTACTAACATTTTTTTACAATCTATTATTTATAATATTTGTAATAGCATTTATACAGCTTATTTCGGCTATTTTCAATAATGTTATTGTAAGTTTATTTGCTACAGTAGGAATATATGGTGGATTTTATTATTTATTTAGGCCTTTTTTACATGGAAAACATTATAATCTATGTCCCTTTACCATGAACAATGGTGCTAGAATAGTAGCAGGAACCCATAATGTAACTATGCTGACAGCTGCAATTATACTAATAAGTAGTGCAATTTTATTCCTAGTAATAGGTCTAAAATATTTTAAGGTAAAAGAAATTTAAAATATAACTTCTAAAAACTATGATTTATACCAAGGTATGATAGTGAAAAAATTAAGATTAGTATATAAATTAAGGGACATAGATGAGAAAGGTTATAGAACTAATTACCATAAAATAAAATCAGGAGCTGATCTTATAAATGGAGAATAGTGATATAA
>CAZMBD010000094.1:0-8300 GCA_964564325.1 uncultured Clostridiaceae bacterium | reverse complement strand
AAATATGGTCATATACCAAAGGCAAAATCTAAAGTAAAGGAGATCTCTTTAAATGAGATTGAAAATTCTTATTCAGGCTATATATTTCAACAGGGGACAAGTTATATTGGGAAGTTTGATGCTTTTGGCAAAGTATATATGATGACTATAGTTGATTGTTATTCTTACTTTACTATGGCCAAAATATATGATAGTAGAAAATTTGAAAATGTTAAAGACCTTGTTGAAACAAAGTTAATACCTATAACTAGGGATTTTGGTATACACGCACAAAATATAATAACCAATGGAAGTAGTGAGTATTACTCAAACTGGGGAAAGGATAAACATAAATATTATGAACTCTTGTCTAAATATGATATAAATCAAATCATAATTCCTGCTACAGAAGATACAGATATAAATTTCCTTAAAGATGTAAATGAAATAATATATGAAGAATTTTATAAAGATATTTTAGAAAAGGAGTTCTGTTCTAATTTTAATGAATTACAAGGAGAACTTCAACGTTTCTTAAATTATTATAATATTAAAAGAAAAATTGATATAGGACCAAATAAGGGTATGACTCCTATTGAAGTTTTTGTAGAAAAGCTAAAAGGAGAATATCAAATACCTACTTGGTTATTTGTAAATAGTTATAATCTTCAGGGAGAGATAGATAATGGATAAAAATGAAAGAATATGTATAATTGGTGCTGGTGTTTCTGGAATTAGTACGGCTTATTATTTGCAAAAGAAGGGGTACAAAAATGTAACGGTTCTAGAGAAGAACAATAGAGTAGGTGGAAAGTGCAATACTTTAAAATATAAAGGAAAAACTTATGAATTAGGATCACAAATGGGTTTTGATTCAAATTATTATTTGATGCAATTGATGAATGAGTTTAATGTAAAAAGGCTAGGACCAATTTTATATAGGGGATTTTTTGATCCAAGTGGAAATCCAGTATCGCAAATAGATGCAGAAGAACTATATGATTTTCAAAAACAGTTTTATACCCTTCCAAGTATACTTTCTGAATACAAAGACCTTAGAAAACCTGGTCTTAAAAATGTAGACAAAAGATTATGTATTCCTTTTAGTCAATGGCTAGAAGATAATAATATACCCCTTGTGGGAAAGGTATATGCACTGCCTTTTACTGGTTTTGGATTTGGGTTTTTTGATGAAATTGCTGCTGCATATGTACTTAAGTATTTAAATTTTGATATACTTAATTCTTTTATAGAAATTACCCATATAATCACATTAATAGATGGATATCAAACTCTTTGGGAAAAAGTAGCTTCTACCCTTGATGATGTAAGACTAAGTACTAATGTTATAGAAGTTGAAAGAGGGGAAGAGATAATAGTTAAAACTCAATTAGATACATTAAATTTTGATAAATTAATAATTACCTGTGGATTAGATCAAGCATTAAAATTTTTAGATGCTACAGAAGAAGAAGTGTCTCTTTTTTCTAGAATTCAATATAATGATTTTTATGTATTTATGTATAGCCTTGAAAACATTCCAAAAGTATGCGGATATATTCCAGCCCATTTTAATAAAGATAAAATAGGTCATTTATTGGCATGGTATTATAGGTGGCAGGATATGGCAAGTAATGATTTAATTGCAGTTTATGCTATGGGAGAAGAAGGGATGGATGTTAGGGAAATAAAGGCAAAAGTAGAGGAAGATTTAGTAAATTTAGGAGTCAAAATCAATCATTTATATACATATAGGAAGTGGAAGTACTTTCCCCATGTAAGTTGTGAAGATTTAAGAAATGGATTTCATGATAAATTAGAGGGCTTACAATCTAAAAGAAATACTTATTATACAGGGGAGATAATGTCCTTTGGGATTATAGAGGAGTGTTTAGCTTATTCGGTGGATTTGATCGATAGATACTTTTGATAAAATTATTAAATTCAAATTATTCAGAAAAAAATTACAAGCAAGTGGGGTTTACAGTAGGAAAACATATTAAATCCATGTATTACTGTTATATACTTGGATTTGCTTAATTAACAAAAAAGATATAATGTAAATACTAATCAAATACAAATGGTCACAATCTCTTGAAATAGAGGTTGTGGCCATTTTGATTTAAGACTTTGTTAAAAATATAATTAAGTATATAGTGAGAAGTGGGACAGTGATCTCTGCATACCCGTTGAATAGGCAGAAGTGTGGACGGTTCTCATTGTCCCACATTTATCTCAAAAAGAGGAGGTTGGAAAAATGAAGGCAGATAAGAATTTCTCCAAATATGAAGAGTCTTATGATGTTGTAATAATTGGAGCTGGTTTGGCAGGGCTTTCTGCAGGATTACAATTAGGTCTTGCTGGGAAACGTTGTTTAATATTGGAGCAACATAATCTTCCAGGAGGATTAGCTACAAGCTTTGTTAGAGGCCCTTTTGAATTTGAGGCAACTCTTCACGAATTACAAAGTGTTGGAACGGCTGAAAGCCCTAGAAAGATAAGAAAGTTTTTAGATGAAGCAGAAGTTCCAGTAGAATGGGCTCAAGTTCCAGAGGCATATCAGGTAATACTTCCAAATGAAGATATTAATGTAGTTGTACCTTATGGAATAGATAATTTAATTGAAGTAGTGGAAAGGGAAGTACCAGGAACAAGAGATAAGATGACTAAGCTTATGAAAGTATGTAAAGAAGTTATGGATAGTTTAAATTATTTTGGGGAAATAGGTGGAGCAGATAAACTTAGTAAAATGGAAATGCTAAAAAATCACTCATCTTTTGTAAAGACAGCAGGTTATACTGCGCAAGAAGTAATTGATACTTTTGAATTGCCTAAAAGAGCTTTAGACATTATATCGCCTTATTGGATTTATGTAGGGGTTCCACTTAGCAGACTTTCCTTTACGGTTTGGGCGTATTTAATGGGAGATTATTTTGAAGGTGGAGCAGTTGTAGCAAAACACAATTCTCATGCTTTAAGTGTAGCTATGGATAAGCGTGTTAGAGAATTAGGGGGTCAAATTGAATATAGGACAAGAGTAGATAAAATATTAGTTGAAGATGGAAAAGTTATAGGAGTGAAAACAGCAGCAGGTGATGTAATAAATACAGATTATGTTATATGTGGTTCATACCCTAATAAGGTTTATACAAAGATGATTGAACCAAAAAGTGAGGTTCCAGAAATAGCACATAAATTAACTAATGCTAGAAATATAGGTGTAACAGCCCTTTGTGTATATTTGGCATTGGATGCTCCACCAGAAGAATTAAATATTAATAGTTATAGTTATTTTGTTGGAGATACAATGGACACTGATATTATATGGGAGAATTATAAGACTTTAGAACCACCAAATTATATTACTACTATTGTTCTAAACAAGGCATTACCTGATTGCTTCCCAAAAGGAACTACTGAGATGAGTATAACAGCACTTCCTAAACCTGATGGGTGGCTAAATGTTAAGGAAGAAGATTATTATGATGTAAAAAGAAAAATGGCAAAATCAATGATTGAACGTATGGGAGATGTATTGGGAGTTAATTTATTTGATTATATAGAAGAAATAGAAATTGCTACACCAATGACAATTACTAGATATACTGGATCATGGAATGGCTCAGTATATGGGTATGAACACCAAGTATGGGATTCATTGGTTGGAAGAATGTCTACGGAAAGAGAAGAAAGATATATAAAAGGGTTAGAGTTTGCAGGAGCCCATGCTTCCATAGGTAATGGTTATGCACCAGCCATAACATCTGGTAGAAAAGCAGCAGCTGAAGTAATGAAGTCCATGAGGGAAGGAGGGAACAATTAATGAAAGTAAGAGGATTTTTCAAAGATATAAAAGGACCTAATAATATATTAGAAATTAGAAGAGAAAAAATAAAGAAGGCATCTCCTAAGCCAGTGACCCGTGATCCGATAAATGAATTGGCTAAAAAGATCCATCCGGACAAAGTTTTTATGACTATTGAATCTGTTACAGATACTACAACAACATCTAAAACCTTTAGATTTGTAAGATCTAAAAATCAAGGCAAATATACACCTGATTTACCTGTATTTCAAGCAGGGCAATATATTAGTTTTAAGTTTCAAATAGGGGAGTCTTGGGTTACTAGACCATTTTCTATTTCCTCTGCCCCTTATGAAGTATTGAAAAACAATAAAGAAGAACCTTTTGTAGAGGTATCTATTCGTAAGAAAGAGGGAGGCTTTGTAACAGAATATATTTGGGATAATTGGAAATCAGGCACTGAAGTAATGTCCTCAATGGCTCATGGACAGTTTTATTATGAACCATTAAGGGACGCGGAGACTATAGTTGCATTGGCAGGAGGTTCTGGTATTACGCCATTTCGCTCTATGGCAAGAGAAATATGTCATGGTAAATTAGATGCTAAACTAGTACTCATATATGGAAGTAATTTTGTAAATGAATTTATGTTTTATGACGAATTTGTAGAACTTGAAAAGAAATATCCGGATAAAATAAAATTTGTTCCTGTATTAAGTGGAGATGAAGTTGGCTGGGATGGTGAAAAGGGATTTATAACTAAGGAGATAATTGAAAAATATGCAGATATTAAAAATAGTACCTTTTTCATATGTGGGCCACAGTTAATGTACAAATTTGTTGAAAAGGAATTAAAAGAATTAGAAATTCCAAGAAAAAGAATAAGAAGAGAAGTATTTGGTCAAGTAGCAGATATATATTCATTATCTGATTTTCCTAAGGAAGCTAAGAACAAGAAATACAATATTAAGGTTCATATAGGGAAAGACGCTATAGATATTAAGGCAAGCTCCTCTGAAACAGTATTAGTAGCTCTTGAAAGAGATGGAATTAAAAATGATTCCCACTGCAGATCAGGAGAATGTGGATTTTGCCGTTCATTACTTTTAGAAGGTGAGGTATTTGTAAGTCCAGAAAATGATGGAAGAAGAGAAGCCGATAAGCTATTTGGATATTTTCATCCTTGTTCCTCTTATCCTATTAGTGATTTAGAAATAAAGATTTATTAATAAAAGACCTCTTTAACTTATAAGTTAAAGAGGTCTTTTATAGTATAATAGATAATATAAAACAAATATAAACTAAGGTAGGAGGATTAATATGAAAGCTTTAATCAATGGTAAAGTCGTTACAAAAGAAGGAATATTAACAGGAAAATCTATTGTATTTGATAAAAAAATAGTAGATATAATAGATGAAAGTTTAATTAATAAATATAATTGTGAAGAAAAAATAGATGCAGATGGGAATTATGTATTTCCGGGTTTTATAGATATTCATATTCATGGTGCTGGTGGTTCTGATACTATGGATGGAACCATAGAAGCATTGGAGAATATAAGTAAAACTATTGCTGCAAAAGGTGTGACTGGGTTTTTAGCTGCAACTATGACTATGGATAAGTCTAGAATATTAAATGCCTTTGATATTGTGAGAAAAGCAATGGATATGGGACTGCCTGGGGCAGAGATATTAGGTATTCATATGGAAGGTCCATTTGTTAGTATGGAAAAAATGGGGGCACAAAATCCAAAATATATTGTAAAACCAGATTATAATTTAGTGAAAGACTATTTAGATATAATAAAGATTATTACTTTAGCTCCTGAAGAAGATGAAAATTATGATTTTATTAAGAAATTAAATAAAAATGTGGTATTGTCTATTGGACATACCAATGCTAGTTATGAAGAAGCTATGGAATCTATAAAAAATGGAATTAGTCATGCCACTCATACTTTTAATGGAATGACCCCATTAAATCACAGAGCACCTGGTGCGGTAGGTGCTATTATGAATAGCGATATTACTTGTGAACTAATTGCAGATTGTATTCATGTTCATCCTGGAGCATTTAATTTACTTATAAATGTGAAAGGTTATGAAAAGGTAATCTTAATTACGGATTCAATGAGAGCGGGATGTATAAAAGATGGAAACTATGAATTTGGTGGGCAAGAAGTAATAGTAAAAGATGGTGTAGCTAGACTAAAAAGTGGTTCTTTGGCTGGAAGTGTACTGACTATGAATATGGCATTGAAAAATATTATAGAAAATACAGATTTAAACCTTAGTCAAGCATCTTATATGTTATCTCAAAACCCAGCTAATTTATTAGGTTTAGGAGATAAGAAAGGTAGTATATCTATTGGAAAAGATGCAGATTTAGTAATACTGGATAGAGAATATGAAGTTAAAAAGACAATTCGTAATGGAAATATAATTTGCGACAGTGGGGACGGTTTGAAGTGACCCCTGTCGCAAGACAATGGAACCGTCCCCTGTCTTGTACCAAAGAGTTGTAATTTATCTGTAACCCATACTTTACTAAACTAAGGTATAATATATATATATATGGTAAGACTTGGAACCAAAATTAAAGGAGGGGTTGTTTTGAAGAGGAAAATATCCTTTGTATTAGCTTTAATTATGATTTTGTCCGTTATTCCAGTGTATTCTTTTGCAGCTAATAATTATGATAAGGAGTTAAAGGAGGCTATTACTAGAAGTAAAAAAATATTTAATATTGGGGATGAGTATGATAAATTTGAACAAGATATAAACACCTATAGTGGTGATACAGTATTTTATCTAAATTGGTCAGATACTAAGAATAAATTAGGGGGCATTCAAGTTGCCATAACTACAGATGGAAATGTACTTAGTTATAGTAAATGGAAACCAAATTATTCAGAACCTGAGACTAAATTACCTAAAATAAGTCAAGAAGAAGGCTTGGAAATAGCTAAAAAATTCATTAAAAAAGTTTCCCCAGCCTTTGGTGATAATATAAGATATGTATTTCAAAGAGAACCTTTAAATATTAGAAGTGAAGGGTATAGCTATTATTTTGTAAGGGAAGAAAATGGCATTCCATATTATGAAAATGGCATTGATATCTATGTAGATAATAATACAGGGGAAATTAGAGATTATTATACTAATTGGTATTTAAATTTAGAATTTCCAAGTCCTGAAGAGATTATTTCCATGGATAAGGCACAGGAATTATATAGGGAAAAAATAGGTCTAGAACTGCTATATAAAACTGGTGGTGGAGGGGAAAAAACCAAAACTTATTTAGCCTATGGCCCATTAAATGATTCTTATGGTATTGATGCTATGGATGGAAATATAGTTTCTTTCTACAGCTATTATCTTCCTGAAATGGGCGGAATGGGTGCAAAGGAAGCAAGAGATGAAAGCCTAAGCCCTGCAGAAGAAAAGGCAATAGAGGATATTTCAGGCTTTATAAAAGAAAAAGAAGCGGAAGAAATTGTCAGAGATTTACTTGGAGTTGATTCACAATATAAATTAGAAAGAATAGGTCTATATAAAAGTTGGCAAAATAATGAATATGTCTATAGTATGGAATTTAAAAAAGGTGAAGAGGGAAAAGAAGAGTATATGTCAGTAGAAGTAAATGCTAAAACTAAGGAGATTATATCCTTCTATACCTATGGATTAGCTGAGGAAGGAAAAGAAATTAAATATACTGAAGAAGAAGCACAGAAAAATGCAGAAGAGCTTATAAATAAATTGGCACCAGAGAAATTTAAATCTGTAGAATTCCAGAGAATCCCTAATGCAACAGAAGAATTTAAAGAGTCAAAAGTATATAGATTTAATTATATTAGAAAAATAAATGATGCCTATGTAGAAAATGAAGGAATTCGTGTACTTGTAGATGGAAATACTGGGAAAGTATTTGAATATGGTCTAAATTGGAGTAGTAGAGAATTTTCAGCAGGAGAAGATTTAATACTTGTAGATAATGCCTATGATATTTTATTTAAAGATATTGGCATGGAATTAAGATATATTAGTCCTAGAGATATAGCATATAGAGAAGATATTCGAAATAAGGGAAAGGCTCAATTAGCCTATGCACTTTCAGTAGATAAACCTGCAAATATAGATGCTAAAACAGGCACCATATTAGATTTTAATGGAGAACCTTATAAAAAGCCTACTAAAATTAGCTATAATGATATTGAAAATAGCTATGCAAAGGATAAAATAAAGATATTAGCTGAATATGGCATAGCACTACCAGGTGAAGAGTTTAGACCAAAGAATAAAATGTTTCAAAGAGATTTCCTATATTTATTAGCTA
Source organism: uncultured Clostridiaceae bacterium (assembly GCA_964564325.1). GTDB lineage: Bacteria > Bacillota > Clostridia > Tissierellales > Tepidimicrobiaceae > JAAZMA01. The sequence continues at coordinate 180 of CAZMBD010000094.1, read as the reverse complement.
AAGCAAATAATTCTTATTTGGATTATGAAATAGAAGATTCAGATGAAAAATTATATAATTATTTAATTAATATGGGAATTGTAAAAGAAAATGAAAAGGCTCCAGAAAAGGTAGTTACTAAAGAAGAGGCAGTAAAATATCTAATTAGAGCTGCTGGATATAGTAAGATTGCAGATTTAA
>CAZMBD010000093.1:0-8636 GCA_964564325.1 uncultured Clostridiaceae bacterium | reverse complement strand
CATGAATAATTATGGGCAAGTACATTTTCGTTTGAACGGAAGTACTTGCCTTTTTGGTATTTATGTAATTTCCCCACATCTTTTTTTGTCGCATGAAAACTCATCAAAGCCCTTGCACCATAGGCATTTACCCTAACTCCACTAATATACTTAATTATAGGGTTAGGGGATTAGGGTTAAAGGGTTAAGAATATAAAAAAATAAACTTGACATAGGGATATTATAGTAATTACAATATAAATCCAAATCCGATATCAGGTTTTGTCATAGTATCTTTTCCTTGAGGAACTGTCTACTTTTTTAGTAGGCAGTTTTTTGATGCCAAATTTAAGCATAAATGGTGTCAGTTATTAAGAAAAGGGAAAAGTTTTTTGGAAAATATATAAAAATAGGACTAAAGACCTATACAAAATCGATTCTGCCTATTTTTCATGTGTTATGCTCAAAAATAGAAGGGATAAAAATGCATATAAATAAGTTAAAAGATTCTAGAAAACTTTGCAAAATCCCTTTGCTTTTTAAATAACAATTAAATTTCATGAAAGGATGATGAACTATGACCTATTATTATAATTTCAGTAAAAGTTATTTGGAAGAGTGTTTAGCGGAGTATAGGGAACTTTTGAATATTGAGAAGGAATTAGATAATTTATCAAGGAGAAATGAATTTGCAACCTATTATAATGAGTACCAACAATATATGAGACAAGTCCAAAACTATCATTATGATGATAACATTGAATATGCCAGAATTTTCGCTAATACTAAAGAGGAGTTAATAGAGAAAACAAAAAAATACATAAGAGAACTCAATTATTTTGATGAAGAATGCGACGATGAGGATGAACTATCAGAATATGAAATGGTATTGCAAGAAGCAGATATTAGTTTTATAGGGCAAGGATATTATGACATTTATTTAGTTGATGGAGACCTATTTGTTCGTAGAATAGATGAAATGCTTAGGGATGCGCTTGATGCTGAAATGACTAGAATTCAGAGCATCGATGAGGTGTGGGAATATATTTGTGAACATTTGGATGGGGATAAGGATTAATAATTAAGTTTCATTATAACGTAAATATGTTAGACAAAAGAATGTAGAACTACTTAAAAAACAGGATGTATATCCTGTTTTTTAATTTAAGTTCCAGTGTATATTTTAATTTAAAAAAATGGAAACAAAACCATTGACTTTTCCTGAAAATAGTAATATTATTTTCATAAAGAAAGCACATTAGAGGGGAAATTATGTTATAGAGCGATGGTGAGTTGATTGGATTATATGTTTATTACCCCAGATAAAATGGATGGAAAGCGAATTTCTTATGATTATGTAGTACAGCAATATGAAATACAGAGGTTGTTGAAGGGGCATCCCCTTATAGTATTAAGTGATATTTGTGAAGAAATCACGAGTGGGATTCGAGTTAGGAAAGAGTATTATACGGATAAAGATGGATATAGAATCATTGCACCAGGAGATATAAGAAATGAAGTTATATATATTAATGAACTTAAAATAGTACGACCAGAAGTAGTAAGAGAGAAAGACATTATAAATAATGGAGATATATTGGTTACAGCCTCAGGTAAGTCGGGACAAATAATATATGTAAATGAAGCCTTGGAAGGCTGCGTTATAACATCAGATATTATTAAAATTTCTTTAAAAGACAAGAGAGAAGAAATAAGGCTATATAAATTCCTAAAAAGCAGCATAGGCCAAATATTATTAAACTCCATAAAAATAGGAATCCTAAATAAAATCTTTGTAGAGGATATTGAAAAATTATTAATTCCCGAAGGCTTTGACACATATGGTGATGATGACTGGTATGACATTAGTCCGTATTCAAGTGCTGAAAAATTATATAAATCAGCAGAACTTATATTTTCTAGAGTACTTCATTATAAAGGCGAAGAGGAATATTTAAAATGTTTTTATGTTATGAAACATCTTGATAGCCATAGATTAGACCCTGAATATTATTCGAATTTTTACACTGAATTGTATAGGTTGATTCATATAACTACAGAAAATGTGAAATGGCAGAGAATTGCTGAAGTTGTAGAAATTAAAAGAGCAGATAAACCTGAAATAAGTGAGAACCAAAAAGTTAAGTATTTTTTATTGGCAGATATTGACCCTAACTTATCAATAATAAAAGAAACTCATGAGGACTTTTATGGTAATTTAAGTAATCGAATGAGATATATTGTCAGAGAAGGAGAATTAGTAACTGCTAAGGGGGGGAGTGCCACAGGAACTAAGGGACATGTATCAGCGCTTATCACGGAAGAGTTTGATGGCATGGTAACAACAGATGCGCTGTATAACTTGGTTCCTAAAAATATTTGTCCCTATTATCTTCTGTTTTTGTTTAAGCAGCCAGTAATTTTAAATCAGATAAATATGTTTACTAAAGGAACACTATATAAACTTATTCAGAGAAAAGATTTTGAACAAATCAAAATACCAAGACTAGAAGGTAGTTTGGAGGAACAAATAACGGAAAAAATGTTGAGTTATTTAATCAAGTTAAAAAACTAAAAATAAAGGGGTGCTGTGTAAGGAGGAGGTGAATATTTTGGTAGAAACAATATATGAGCAACTAAAAACTCCGAAACCTATTGAAGAATTACACCAAGGACTAAACGAGGCTGGGGTTAAGTGGAATATGTCACAATTACAACTATTTCTTTTGATGGATAGCAATATCAAAAAGACTGGGGACCTATACAGTGCTGGAGGAAATAATCTAAATACTATTATATTAGACATAGTGGATAAAGTAATGGATGATAAACCTGTAGCACCTATAAGAAAGATTATGGAGTATGTATCAAATGATATTACAGTAAGTGGAGAAGAAATATCAAAGATAGCAGAATCTAGTGGTAAATATATAATACATTCCAATGGTGCTGTTTTAATGAGAACGAAAAATTAGGGAGGACTTACTATGCAAGAGTTAAAGGATAAAATAAAGGAACTTGGCTATGAAACTATAAAGGATATTGATGAGACTGCCTTTATAGCCAGTCATAAAAATATATTTGTGTATGTAAAAAAAGTGGATGAAGAGCAGTTGAAACCAGAATTGGTTACAGCCATAACTTATGAAGCAATGGTAACAGACCCTATTTCTACATATGCTTGGATTACAAATGGTACAAGTAATGCTTATGTGCTTGTAGGAGAAGAAAAGGCTGTTTCAGAAATTCCATCAGTTTTTGAAGATGAAAGCGACTTCTATTCAGGGAAAAGGCAACTTACTGATAGGGATAAATGGTCAATAAGAAAATATCAAGAATTACAGGAGAAGTTTGATGGACTCCATGAAATGATTTATGGGATGAAAGACCACGTGAACAACTCCAATGACGTAATAGATGAGTTTAGCAAACTTATTTTTATGGAGACCTTTAGGCTTTATCATCCTGAATATAGATTGGCAAAAGGAAATGTGGCAGGGAGACTATTTAATGAAATATTTAGATATGAATATGTAGAGAAATATAAAGATGCGGCAGTTCAAGAGATTAGGGAAGCCTTCAAAGAGATAAAAGACCATGCTGATTATGTTGCCATTTTAGATAATGGAGAAAAGGCAAATATATTTAGTCAAGATGAATATATGAAACTTGAAAACCCGAATATCTATATTGCTGTATTAAAAGCCCTTCAGAATTTAGGACCAATAAAAATTGACGGTGTAGAGAGACCTGCTAATTTAATGGATTTAACAGGGGATGTATTAGGTAGAGTCTTTGACGTGCTGCTCCGGGGAAAGTTTGAGAATAAAGGTGGAATGGGTATTTATCTTACTCCAAGACAAGTAACGGAAGCGGGGGCAGAAATGGTTCTGCACGACCTTACCAAAGACGGGGCTGCGAAATTAATAGAAAGAGATTCAGAAGGAATACCTACTCTGCGTATAGGTGATTTGTGCTGTGGTTCTGCAGGGTTTTTAATAAAAATGCTTCAAAAAACTGAGCATTATCTCCTAAATAAATTAACAGGAGATAAGAAGCAGTACGAGGAACTTTTTGAACAAATTAAAGAACATAGTTTTATTGGTGCAGATAATTCCCCAGGGATGATACTTAAAGCAAGGATTAATCTGGCACTTCATGGAGCGCCTAAGTGCCCAATTTTTCAAACAAGAAATTCTTTGGTGAATACAAGACTTGAGTCAGGAACCTTTGATGTAATCCTTACAAATCCTCCATTTTCAAAAACTGGAGTTTCAAAAACAATTAAAAAAGGTAAAACAACAGTAGAAAATCCAGAAGGTGTTGAAATTATTGAACGTTATTCGGAAGGTATAGATGAAGATGGAATGTTAAAAAATGACCCGGAACAAAAATATCTATGTCTTGGTTCTAAACCAGACAGCAGAGGTAAGTGGAAACAAGTAAACTCAATAGACCCAGCAGTGTTATTCATTGATAGAAATCTTCAACTATTAAAGCCTGGTGGACTACTTATGATAGTTGTACCAGATGGCATACTCTCAAACTCGGGAGATAGATATGTCCGTGAATATATTATGGGTAAGAAAAACCCTGTAACAGGTGAATTTGAAGGCGGTAAGGCAATATTGAAAGCGGTTGTAAGTCTCCCTCAGGAAACCTTTGGACTTTCAGGAGCAGGTGCAAAGACTTCCTTGCTATACCTAAAGAAAAAAGAACATCCAGGCGAAAAACAGGGACCAGTATTCATGGCAGTAGCAGATGAAGTAGGATTTACTGTAAAACAGAATGTAGAAGTTCAATTAGGCGATGACCATAATGACTTATTAAAGATTGTGGAGGCTTATAAAAAGGGTATGCCAGAAGATATGGAGTAAAGGTGGTGAGGAGTTGATGCATTTATTTAACCAAATAGCACAAAAACCTAATATAGTTTATGTTTCTCCAAGTATGATAGATGATAGAATAGAGGCAATTTATTATAAACAGCAATATCTTGATGCTGATGAAAAGATTGTGTCGTTTGATACGGGTTATGTATTTTTAAAAGATTTATGTAGTAAGATAACGGACGGTACACATAAAACCCCTAACTATACAACTAAAGGATTAAAATTTATCTCTTCAAAAAATGTTTCTGAAGATGGTATTGATTTTGAAAATGTAAAGTATATTTCAAAAGAAGAACATCATGAAATTTCTAAGAGATGTAAAGTAGAAGCAGAGGATATACTCTTAACAAAAGTAGGGCGAATAGGTTATGCTAAAATTGTGCCTGCGAATGTACCAGATTTTAGTATTTTCGTTAGTGTGGCATTATTAAAACTTAAAGGTAATATGGATAATGCTTTTATTGAAGTCTTTTTAAATAGTAAATATGGAAGAATTCAATCTGAAAAACTTGCAAAGGGTAGTAACCAGCCAGACTTCCACTTAGAGGACATTGCTGAAATTAAGATTCCAATCCCATCTCCTGAAATCCAAAAATACATAGGAGATAAGGTTAGGAAAGCGGAAGAGTTGAGAGAAGAAGCGAAAAGATTAAAAAAAGAGGCTGAAGAGGTACTAAGTGAAAAATTAAATGTAAAAGAGTTATTATTAAAAATAAATAAATATACTGAGAAACATAATTGGATTAATGATTCAGATATTAATGATAGAATGGATGCTTTATATTATAATCCTCAAAAAACTATAATAAGAAGATTTTATAAGAAGTATGATTTGCGAAAATTAAATACATTAGTTGATTACAAGAAAGGGTTTGCTTTTAAGAGTGAAGACTATTGCCATAGCAGTACAAATACATTTTTACTTAGGGTAAGTGATATTTCAAATAACGAAGTAAATATGGATAATATGATTAAGTTGTCTGATAAATTTTATCAAGAATATATAGATTTTAACCTATTTAATGAAGATATAGTTATGGTAGTAACAGGAAACACAACAGGTAAAAGTGTAATAATAAATAATAGTAAATCAAAATTATTATTAAATCAGAATGCCATAAGAATGAGATTAAAAGATGGAACAAATGTTAGTACATACTATATTGAGTTAATTCTACAATCACAGTATTTTCAAACCTTATTAAAATATTCACTTTATCAAAGTGTTCAACCATTTATTTCTATGGAGTTCTTAAATGAAGTGAAGATACCAATTATAGATAAGATAGAAAGAGAAGATATATCGAATCTGTATAAAAAAAGTTTAAACAATTTATTTTATTCAAAGCAACTAATTCAAGAAGCCAAGCAAGATGTGGAAGACCTAATTGAAGGTAACTTCGATATGTCAAAAATTAAAGTAAATAATTAAAGTTTTAAAGCAAAGGCAGGTGAAACCTTTGGTAAACATAAACGAGTTGGTTAAAAGTTTAAACTTCCTATACGATTATGGAGAAATAAAAAATAATATAGATTTACAATACCTTATAGACCAAAACTTTATTAGGCTCGTAGAGGATAGGCTAATTATTACAAAAAAATGGATAAAATTTAGTGGGAAGGTAAGCAAAGAAGACTTTATATCCTCTCTTCTCTGTTTCTATCCTCCGTTATTGCATAAACTGTTGCAGAAGGTTTACGCAGAGGCATGTATTATAGGCAAGAGGGGAGACAGCAAAGCCCTATATGAGTTTATAGACAGCATCCCTGAATTTGCCGAAACAATATTACAGATAAAAGATGAGGTTATAGAGGAAACAGGAGATATAAAGGGTTTTTATCAGGCTGTATTTAATGGGTATCCACAATATTCCTCAATACTTAACAAACTTAAGACCATACAGTTCGCAGAGAACGTGGAAGATGTAGACTCGGCTTATGTGGGAAATAATCCTAATGAAATATGGACAAAAGGCAGAAGAGTAACTTCATCTATAACTATTGCAAAGTTAAAGGAGAAAAACAAATATACATTTACCCCTTACGAATACAGGGATTTCCCAGTGGAGGAACCAGTGAGAGAAGTTCTTTCTTACCCGTGGAAAACATTTTTGACTTTGTTGACTATGGTAGCCCTGGAATATCAGACGGCTGGCTTTGAAGGCTTAGCCATAAGGCCGACAGACCACAGCAACTACTATGCAGTACAAGCCTTAGACTTTTACATTTTCAATACAAAGGGAAGAGAGATTAGGGTAGGAAGGCTTAATGATTTTGTATATGAGTTTTGTTTAGAGAATGATATATACTTATTCCCCGACAAGGCTCCAGAAGTAGACAAGGTGGTTTTTGATATGATGGATGAGCAAAAAATAGATTTTAAGGATGGTGAATATGTCCTTAATGAAAAGTTTAAGGACCTGATATACTCCAAGGATATTATTATTAAAAACCGTTCCAGAAAGTTTAAAAACACCCTTAAAGATTACATAGAAAAGTTGAGGAATACATTATGATTATTAAAATAGGTACTGATAGATTCTGGGTAAAGCCATCCAACATAGAAAGATGGGCGGAAATCTTAAAATCCTTACCAGAAAAAACACCTTGCACCAGTAAAAAAGATATAGCCAGAGACTATTTAGATTACAAGGTTGATGAAAGTGGAAGGATTGTAAATGCTGATGAGGTATATGGCCTGTTTGGGGTTGAAAATACAAAAGACTCTGTAACTATCGTTGGATGTAACTTTATTAAAGAAAATGAAGATGGATACGAACTTACAGAGGGTGCTATTGAACTGTTAGAGCGGTACAAACAAAATGCGGGATGGGAAAAGGTATTGGCAAGTCAATTATTAAAGTATTCCATAAGGGTTAGAACTATTGCTTTTGCAATGTTAAATGGAGGACAACTTCTTTTTGAAAAAGGATATATGAAAAACTTTGCCAAGGCTTATATAACCTTTAATAATAAGGAGTATTATGTATTTAGCAATAAACCAGAAAAAGTAAATATAAATGATTTAATGAGTGAAAACACTTTAAAAATATTAGGGGATTTTTGGCGAAAGGAACTTAATATAGATGAAACAGAAGAAATAATGTTTAGAGGAATTAACAAGGATTATCCTTCATTAGGCTCCATGAGCACATATTTAAAAATACCGATGCTGTTATTTGATTATTTGGGCTGGATTATTGAATGTGAAGATGGAAAGTACATCTTAGATAAGCAAAAAATAAAAAACGACGCAGGTCAAAGTGTGTATGAAAGTCTAGTAAATGGGGCGAATGCAGATGAATTAGAAATATTAGAACAATTAATAAAAGAATATTCTGATGCAAGAGGATTTTTTCCAATAGGAATTGTAGGCTCCATGTTTAAAACCAGCATCGATAACCAAAGTAATATGACGGAAGAACAGTGGATTGACCATTACTTTATTACAGGAATAAACCAGGGAAGGTTTAAAATTAAGCATCATGAGCAAGGACAGCCAAGACATGGCAGGGGACTCTTAGGGAAAAGAGATTACCAATTACTAAGATTAGAAATTATAGGTTAGGAGGGATGGGTATGTCTATATGGGCACCCTTTGGCACCAGTGATTTTCCATTAAACCAACCAATGGTTGGACAAAAAGAGTTTTATGATATTTTTAAAGGCTTTACAAAGACTATGAAAAATGCAGGGATGGCAACTATATTTCCATTGATTTCAAAGTGGGGTGTAGGTAAATCCCGAATCGGATTTGAACTTGTC
>CAZMBD010000092.1:0-8802 GCA_964564325.1 uncultured Clostridiaceae bacterium | reverse complement strand
TTAGAAAAAAGATATACAATTCATCAATTATGGGATTTAAGTACTTATGTTGGGAAAATAGGCGAATAAACAAAATTTTTTTATTAAAAACTTGACTTTCTATTATATTATGATGTATACTATAAATAAGGGCATAGTAATGTTAATATAATAAAAGGGGGAACTAAAAATGTTAGAACGAGTGAGTAACAATCAGCCAATTAAGTTTTTTGTAAGGAACAAGGACAAGAAGCTCAATTTCGATATGGATGTTCAAAGAGGAGAGGTGTGGAATCTAGAGAAGAAATCAGATCTAATTCATAGTCTTATAACAGGATATTTTATGCCTCCCATAATTACCATCGAAGCAGATGGAACTCTTTGGAATATCATCGATGGCAAACAAAGACTGACAAGCATTATTGACTATGTAAATGGAGAATATGCTTTACATCCCAGGACAGAGGATGCAGACGGAATTGAAATAGCTAATTTAAAATTTGATGAATTAAATGAGGAGTTTCAAGAAAATATATTAGATTATCAAGTATTAACATATATTTTCAAAAAACTAGATGAAGAACAGATAGATAAGATGTTTGCTAAATTAAACCAGGGACAACAGTTAAGTCCTATTGTGTATACTAGAAGTAAAATTGGGAAAAAGATGAGAAATTATCTTAGAAATATTTCCGAAAGAGACTTTTTCTCTAGGATGGTTAATTTTAGTAGAACAGATGTAAATGGGTATATTCCCGATAATATTGTATTACAGATTTTATCTTTGCTTGCGGATGAAGATATTAGTTTCGGGAATGTTGATTTAAGAAAGTTTGGAATTAGATTAAAAGAATCGGGTGTGCCTGAAGAAGTCGATGAAAGATTAAATCAAATTGCAGACTATTTAGAAGTGGCATTTAAATATGATGTTTCTGAAACAAAAGAATGTGTTCCTGAATTGAAAAAGATTCACATTCCTATGATATTTAAAACTGCGGATGAATTTATGGAAGAAATTGAGCCTAAAAACTTTGGAACAGCAATTTTGAGCTTTATTAATGAACAAAAAGAATTAAGAAAACAGCATAGAGAAGATGAAACTATTCCTAAAGGAAGATACAATGAAGCATGTGATAGTGCTAGTAATTCTAAGGACAATGTGCAAATTAGAATCGATGAAATGTGCAGTTATGTAGATGAGTATAGCAGTAGGACAAAAGCAGGAGAGATTATAGAAGATAACTTATTAGAGGAAGTGGTATAAGTGTCAAATTTAGAAAGGTTTTCTGAACAACTAAAAAGGTGTATTTACGATGAACTTCCTCAAAAGACACAATGGCGAGTGACGATATATGGAGGAGTACCTAGATGTAAAAAGAATTGGGCACGGAGTTATTCTGTGCCCAATTTAATGACAGGTTATCTTCTGAGAGAAGCAATATACGATGAATTTGAAGCATTAGGGATGCTAGATAGACACGAATTCCTGTTTGTTTACGTTGAATGTTTTGACCCTAACAATCCCGAAGACGGATGGTGTGAGTGGTTCGGAGAAGGGGGCAGTGATATGGATTGCTATGAAGTAGATGAAAACTTTAATATATACCTGCTAACGGGCGAGGGGGAAGGATAAATGCAAGACGCTTTTAACGTATTGGATAGCATTGAGAGGACTTCAAGTAGATTAGAAAAGGAGGGTATATTACGAGCTAATGTGAATAACAGATCACTTAGAGGTGCACTCCTTTATGCCATGAATCCTTTTTGGATTTATGGCATTGGGAGTAAGACCTTTAATAATAACATAATAGGGGAAACGGAATTTAAGAATGTGTTTGAATTATTAAAATATCTTAAGCAGAACCCTACAGGTGCAGACGATGACAAAAGAAAGGTTAATATTTTTGTTAATTCTCAACCAAAGGTATACCAAAATTGGTATAAAAGGATTATTTTAAAAGATTTAAGAATTGGTATTACAGCAAAAACAGTAAATAAAATATGGGGAGGCTTAATTCCTGTTTTTGATGTTATGTTAGCAAAACCTTTTGATAGGCTTTTTGATGAAGTGGCATGTGAAGTTAAATTAGACGGAGTTAGAATAATTGTTATTAAAGAAAAAGGCAACGTTAACATGTTTACAAGGAATGGGAAATTAATTAAAGGGTATAATGATATAATTAATGAAATAAGTAGCCTACCTATAGACGATGTTATGCTAGATGGCGAAATTATAAGCGGTGATTATGTTGGGACAATGAATAATTTATTTACTAAAACTAAAAATAAAATAGGCATATACTATATCTTTGATATAATGCCTTTGGGTGAATTTTATTTAGGTAAGTCAAAGTATAATTATATAGAAAGAAAACAAAGTTTAAAAAAATTAAGTAAAATTAAAGGCGATAATTTAGATTATGTATTCCCCTTAACAATCCTTCAAAGTCCCACCATAGAGCAATTGGAACGGGTTACAGAAGACGCGGTAAAGCAAGGCTATGAGGGCATTATGGTCAAAAACACATCGGCCTTATATGAATGTAAAAGAAGTATAAACTGGCTAAAACTGAAGCCATTTTTCAGTGATGAATTTCCAATAATTGGGTTTGAAAATGGTGCAGGAAAATATAAAAACACATTAGGTAAAGTTATTATAGATGTCAATGGCATAGGCGTAGGGGTTGGGAGTGGGTTTACTGACGTTCAAAGAGATAAGATATGGAATAATCAAGATAAATATCTAGGAAAGCATTTGGAAGTTCAATATCAGGAAAAAATAAAAAAGACAGGCAGTTTAAGATTCCCAACAGTTAAAGGATTTAGAGAATTTTAATAGGTTTGTAAGTATTAATATATTAGTAGACAACAAGGAAAAATGTGATATTTTGTATATAGAAGAAAGGTATAAAGGCAGGTGATTAATATGCAGGTATTACTTGGTTTAATATTAATTGTTTTATGTATTGTTTTTGCTCCTATAATTATTCCTGCTATTTTTTGGCTATTAGTTGCCCTTTTTGCAATTTTAAAATATGCGATAATACCTTTAGCAATTATATTTGTAATTTATATAATAGTCAACTTAGATTTTAATTAAAATAAATAAGATAGATATTTAAAAAAATAAATAATATATAATGCAAAATAATTTATAACAGAAATTTATTTATTAACACTTTATTAGTATTGTTCAACATGAAAACAAATAATAACATTAAAGATGTGATTTTGGTTTAATTAGGAAAGGGAGAAATAAGGTGGGTAATTGGGAAGAATGGGAGAAAGAAAGCATTATACAAGAATTTATAGGAGAAGAAAAATGGGAAAAAACATATCAAGAAGCATTAGAAATAGCTGTTACTTTAGATCGGAATGATCGTTATGTTATAATTTATTTTGATGGAGATATAAATATCACCACCCTTCAGAATAATTCATATATAGATCCTGATGCTAACATCAAAGAGCTTTTCTGTGCACCTTGCGTATGTCAAAAAGATATTAAAGCTTGGCTTTTTGATGTTAACGATATTCCCCTTAGTGTCTGTCATGATATCGAGGATATATTTAAGGACAGCAATGTATCTAGTGCTTTTAAAAATGTTGAAAAAATTAGAGAATGTATAGAAGGACACTTTGAAGATGCTGATATTAACATTGAAAAAATTAGGGAAAAATATGAATTATATCGAAAAATTACAGACGCTAATTTGGAGCAATTAGCAGAATGGTATAGTGAATATTTAGTTAATAGACAGCAATGAAGAGTGATTAAATAAAGAGGTAAATTATGATAACATCTTATTATTATGGAAATTTAATATTTTATTCCAAAAATAAGAAAGAATGGCTTTATATAGATGGAGTGCCTATTAATAAAATACGGCCTTGTCCTAAATGTGGGGAATATCCAACTACAGAAGGATATGACGCATGTTTAGGACATATTCCTAATACTAAAAGTGCTTGTTGTGGTCATGGAATGGGAAAAAATTTTATAATAAAGACATGAAGATTATAATTAATTTTAGAAAGGAGTATCATTTTGACGCATCAAAATATATTTCGGTGTGGTAGCAATCCCTACGTGTTTATATGCGATAATTGCCAAACAAAGGTTAACAAAGATAAAATAGAAAAAATATATCATTCTATAGATATCCAGGACGGCTATGAGGAGTATTGGTATAAATGCCCTAATTGCGATAGCAAGATAATTGTATATTTTATTTAAAATAAACACAAGAAAAGGACAAGATTACCATTAAAATCAAAGGAAAGTTGGAATATTAGACTTATATCAGGACGGCTTGCTAATAGACGAAGAAGATATTATACTATATTTACAGCGTGGCATTAGACGCTTAATAAAAATCAATACAGGTGGGGCAGAGTATTAATAGAAATGCCGGAGGGTGCTAAGAAGATTAGGTGATATAATAGTAAAAGTACTTGGAGGGTAAAATGATAAGTGATTTAGTAGTTAAGAAGAATAGGGTAGAGGGTACTGTGTTTGGTGTAAAGCATCATTTAGGCGATATAGAGCCAGAAGATTTGATAACAGAACTATTCGTAAAAACTAAAAATTCGTTTGCTGAAGAATTGTTAAAGCGGATGGAGTATCAATTAGTATTATGCCAGGTAGACTTCGAGAGATTCACGGACGGCCTTTATGATTTTTTCGAGGATACAGCGAAATTTATAAAAGATAATAAGTTATACCAGGAATACTTTGAGTTCAGTTTATTTATATTTAACATATTGATACAAAAAGATATATCGTGGAATGTAGTATCGGCCTATCAAAATTTATTAATACAGTTATATTCACACTTATCACCCTTACAAAAATTAATATATGGAATTAGTTCTCAAAGTGAGTTGTATATTACAGATGAGCCTTACCCGTATCTTGAATATCCAATATATGAGTGGGAAATACGATACAAGAAGAACAAGAAGTATATTAAGAAAATACCCAGGCTATGTAAAGAATATGGATACGACATTAAGTCACCAAAAGAAGCACTGATACTTATAGATGACGACAGAAGATTAACCAATACTATATTTCAAATGGCTCCCTTAATTGACGAGAGTACTAGAGACATATTCAGCGATAATTACTATATGCCTTCGAGGGGAATAAGATACATAACAAGAGAATTTAGATCTACTAAATATTACAAAGAACAATTAAATAATAGGAATAATATGCTACCGTTTGGAGGGGTGGAAGGCAGGTATGAGAACATAGTTGGGATAGAGCGGGTACTATACAAAGAGAGGTTTATATACGATGATTTGAGCCCGGTGTTGCTATTTAAGATAACATTTAGAGACGGCACATGCTCGTCAGGGTTTTATGATACTAAATATAAGACTTTTTACACTAGCTGGTTTGGGGCGACCCCTGAAGATATAGCAACATCGCAAAGATTAGAGAACTTTATATTAGAAAATTATTGGCATATGACATGCGATGTAGATATAACAAAGAAAAAAGCAATAGCATTACATGTTGTAGGAAAAGATAAAGAGCTATATCAAGAACAGCCAATAGTAGAGTTTATATTACCAGAAACATATAGGGGTACGCAGAAAAAAAGTAGAACGACAAGGTTTAAGAGGGATGAATATGTAAAGAGATGGTCAGACATTAAGCCGTTCATAAGGAAACTGCCAGAAGGAAGGGAAGCGTCAGAAGAAGCAAGGCAAAGAGCGAGAGAAATGGGGTATATACTTAAAGAAGGAGAAACTTTTGTTAGGGCTCATAAAAAGACAGTATATAAAAAGGGTACTGGCGAATAAAGAAAGAGAAAGAGGTTATATATAATGGAAGGGGTTATATTTACATTAAGCGGTATAGCCGTAGTAATGGCTATAGTGCTTATAGCGATAGGAATATTAGAGCATTTAGATAGTTTAGAAGTATAAGAGACACGAGATAGGATAATAAGGTGATATGTTTATGGCAATTATTGTAAGCAAAATTCCTAATAAATTAACTAATAAACAAAGACAGGATTTTCGATTGTTTTTGGGGCAGGAAGTATTTATAAAATCAATTATAGATGAAGATAAAAAATGTATTAATAAAAAAATATATATGCCATTTAACAGGCATATATATTATAATAAAAATATTAACAGCAAGAAAATATCTGATCGACATTATGTTTTATTTTACAAATAAAACATAAAAATAAGCCAATAACAGAATTTTACTATGAGCACATGGTTTATGGATATTTATAAAGGATGAATATAAATGAGAAACATGAAAAACTTTAAAAAATCAGATTTTATTTGTTTGAAGTGCGGCACAAATTTTCCTTTGCCTAGAGTAAAAAGACAAAGAGAAAAAGGGCATATTAAAGATGTGTATTGTATAAAATGTAAAAAAAATACACAACACATTGAAATAAGAGAGTTTGATTATGCATTAGATTTTTTATACGAAATTAATGTAAGATAATAAAGGAGAGATATTGTTATACATAAAAAATCAATTAAAGCAATAATTATTACTGCATTTACAATATTATCGTTAATAATTATAACGCCAATAACATTAGCAAATGATATTAAAATAATATCTGTTAGAGATCAAATAAATAAAAGCGAAATAAAGTATTCAAAAGAAGAAGAGCAAAAATTTATACAAAAAATATATAAAGAAATAGAAAAATTAAAATTGATAGGCGTTAAAGATGAATTATTCGATAATTTAACAATAATAATTTATCCCATAGATGCCATTGTTTGGGAAGATGGAAGAGAGTATCAAGCGGCGGGCTTGTTTGGGGCGTATTGGAACATGGAAGGAGACCTTATATCTCAAATTAGTATAGCTATGGGGTCAAATTTAAAATTGACATTATACCATGAATTAGGGCATTTAGTAAGTAGAAAATATATAAACAATTTTAATTGTGATTGGCAAAAAGTAAATAATAATGGTAAGAGGTATATTATAATGAAGAAATACAATATAAATAAAGGCTTGTCGTATAGCGAGCAAATCACTTTATCTTGGGAAGAAAGAATAACAGAGTGGTTTGCAGAAGATACAAAGCAAGTTTTTGAAAAACTAACAGGGCATTGGGGGACTTATAGATATGTTGGGCCTTATATGACACCAGATGTAGAACAACTTATAAAAAAGTTAATATTACAAAAAGAAGAAAATAATAAATTAAATGAAGATATTTTAATTTAAGAAGCTATTTTTGCAAAATTTAATTAAAAGGAGATATCAAATTGAAGGCAATAGCAATGGATAATTTAAAGTATCCTGAATATCATTATATTAACTGGAGAAAAGGTATGTCTTATAACTGTTCTTTAATAACAGAAAATCAAGTAGATATAATTGATGATAAAGGAATTGTCTTTCATTTTACAGGTAATGCGATGAAAAAATTAAACAAAGTATTTATTTTTATCGATAAGTAATTTTTAATTAGGAAGGAGAAGTAATGAACTATAAGGAACACGCTAAAACTAATTTTTTGCCAACTAGAATAAAAACCTATATTACAGAAAAATTAGAAATGTCAAGCGTATATAGAAAATATGATGTGATGGGAACGGAAAAGACTGGCTGGGAGACCATTTTAATCAATGATGGTACAGTAATATATGATTTTGAACCTTTAGCGAAGGCTGATGATGTTATAAATTTGCATTGTCATATATTAAAAAAATATATCGACAATAATTGGCTAATTGGCTAATTGACAATTTAGACAGAGCTAAAGGGAGATTTGATTTCGGTGTTGAATAAACAGGGAATTATAAGAGATACAATAGGTATATTTATATATTGTTTTTATGTCAAATTATAAAATGAAGAATTTTAAAGGATATTTAAAATAATATAAAAAGCAGTTGACAACTAAAGGCGAGTATGATATTATAATAATAGTGAAAGAAAACCTTGTAGATAGGCAAGTAAAGTTAGTACCTATAAAAAGAAAGGAAGTACAAAGGTTAAAAACGCGTATTTAACAGTGTTTAACCGCAACAATAAGGTTATATAATATAGAATAGTACTATAGCAAATAAAGAGGGGTTTGATATGGGGAAAAATAATTTCATTCAAAAGACTTTAAAAGAGTACACTCTCCAGGGCGACAATCAAGCCATTATGAGACTTGTTATGGCCCACGAATCAATGCCTGAGTTTTTATTAGAGGCCGCCAAAGTGATCAGGGAAAAGTTCGGAAGTAAGGAGCTTATCTTCTTAAGTGCTGAAGAAACAGAAAACTTAGAGAAACCTTATTTATTTGCTCGTGTGCTCACGGGTCTCCCGGTAATGGAAGCATTGGCTATTGTAGATCAAATTGACAACAATTGGCTAATTGATAACTTAGACAGAGTTCAAGGAAGATTTAATTTCGATGTCATATTTGCTGAAGATTTAATAAAATTCTTCATACGGCAAATAGAAGTAGAATATCCTAAAGTACGCTTGGAGTGTTTATATGATAATTTGGAAGAACAATGGTACATCTGGAATACAGATATTAATTTGCAGTATGATAGAGTATTTCAGGAATACGTAGGAAAGTTGATAAGGACATTGTTCTATGATCGAGGAGTATTTAATATAGCTTTCGGGTATAAGGCGGTACACATAGAATGAGACCAGAAGGTTGGAAATAACTTCGGATAGAAGGGTTGAAGCGATGACGATACAGTAATATATGATTTTGGGACCTTGATAAAAGCTGATGATGTTATTAATTTATACTGCCGTATAGTCAACTACCCACCACTTAAACTCTAACGAGTTTTGAAGTGGGGGCTTGTAAA
>CAZMBD010000091.1:0-8917 GCA_964564325.1 uncultured Clostridiaceae bacterium | reverse complement strand
TAGATGAAGAAAACAAAATAGATAAAATAGTAAATGCCATATTGTCGGGTGAAACCATATTACTTGTGGATAAAGTAGATAAAGCTTTAGCTTTATCCACAAGAGGATGGCCAACAAGAGGAGTAGGAGAGCCAGAGACGGAAACTGTAGTTCGAGGTCCTAGAGATGGATTTAGTGAAACTTTAAAGATAAATACTACTTTAGTAAGAAGGCGAATTAAAGATCCAAAATTAAAAATAAAAAATTTAGAAATAGGAAGAAGGTCTAAAACTGATGTAGCAGTTTTATATATTGAAGATATTGTAAATAATGAATTATTAGAAGAAGTGCATAAAAGACTAGATAATATAGATATAGATGCAATACTAGATTCTGCAATACTAGAACATTTAATAGAAGATAATTATTTATCACCATTCCCCCAGATAGAAAATACAGAAAGGCCAGACACTGTAGCTGCTGCTCTATATGAAGGAAGGGTAGCTATTTTAGTTGATAACACTCCCTTTGCATTAATAGTTCCAGCCACTATAGGTACTCTTCTTCAATCAGCAGAAGATTATTATAGT
The DNA here is from genome assembly GCA_964564325.1 of uncultured Clostridiaceae bacterium. Lineage (GTDB taxonomy): Bacteria > Bacillota > Clostridia > Tissierellales > Tepidimicrobiaceae > JAAZMA01. The sequence continues at coordinate 8,348 of CAZMBD010000091.1, read as the reverse complement.
CGCTGGACCATAGCATCTTTTGTTAGACTACTGAGAATAGTAGCAGGTTTTTTAGCTACTCTTTCACCTGCATTGTACATAGCTATTACATCCTTTCACCCAGGACTAATTCCCACAAAACTAACTTACTATGTAGCTGCTAGTAGGATTAATGTACCTTTCCCCTCAGTAGTAGAGGCCTTTCTAATGGAAATTACCATAGAATTATTAAGAGAAGCGGGAACTAGAATATCTGGGCCAATAGGGACTACTATAGGAATAGTAGGTGGACTTATCATAGGGCAGGCCGCAGTAGAAGCGGGAATTGTGAGCCCTTTAATGATAATTATAGTAGCTATAACCACTATAGCAGCTTTTGCCTTAACTAGCTATGAATTAGCCTCTGGATTAAGAGTATGTAGATTTGGATTTATGATTCTTGCATCTATATTAGGATTATATGGAATAATGTTAGGTGTTGTATTATTACTTACCCATCTAGCTAGATTAACCAGTTTTGGAATTCCCTTTACATCTCCCTACTCTGGTTTAGGAATTAAAGAAGGCGATTTAAAAGATACATTAATAAAAGCACCAGTCCAAGAATTAGAATTTAGACCAAAATTCACATTTAATAAAAACAAAAGAAGAATGAGGAGAAGGTGATAAAGTGGATAGAAAAAACAAAATTTCTAGTGAACAAATAAAATGTCTAATAGTTACTATAGTTATAGGCGTAGGAATACTATCACTACCAAGTGACATGGCTATGATTCTAGACAATGATGGTTGGATAGGTATTTTATTAGGTGGTTTTATTACTATTCCTTTTATAATAATGATAAATAAAATATTTGAATTATATCCAGATAAAAATTTTTTTCAACTAGGAAAAGAAATAATGAATCCAATAATATTTAAAATCATATTAATTATACTTTTATCTTATAATATAGTTCTATTATCATTAAGTGTAAGAATTTTTTCAGATGTAATCAAAAGCTATCTATTGGAAACTACTCCTATAGAAATAATTATCATAACTATGTTATTTGCTGTATCTTATATAGCCAGATCTCAGATAGAAGTCATAGCACGAATGGCAGTTATGATATATCCTATTATTTTAGGATTTATTATATTTTTAATAATAATTAATATTCCCAATATGGATATAACCAATATATATCCAATATTTAATATAGACTATAAATTACTTCCTAGAGGAGTTTTAAAGGCTCTTTTTTCCTATGCAGGCTATGAACTTATAATGTTATTTGTTCCTATTGCAGAAGATAGTCAAAAAACATTAAGATGTACTTTAAAAGGCATTCCATTAGTCATAGGCATATATTTAATAGCATTTTTTATAACTTTATCTCAATATGGAATACATCAATTAAAAAGAGAAATTTGGCCTACTATAGCTGTTGTAAAGGAAGTAGATTTACCAGGATATTTTTTAGAAAATTTAGATGGAATAGTTATGGCAGCATGGGTCATGGTAGTATATGGCACTATGGGTCCATTTCTTCATTCTTCTGGAGTCATACTTTCAAACATACTAAATACTAGGGAGCACGAATCTCTTATATTTCCTATACTTCCCATTATATATATATTAGCAATTTATCCAAAAAACTTAGTTCAAGTTGAGGAAATTGTGGGGAAAATATTTAATTATCTTTCCTTATTTGCAATAATGTTTATACCTGCTATTTTATTCATTCTAGCAATGATCAAGAAAAGGAGAAATAGCTAATGAAAAAAGGATTTTTAATTTTAATTATAGTTTTACCTCTTATATTGACTGGCTGTTGGGATATGGCAGAAATAAATCAAAGAATATTTATATCCAGCATAGGTGCAGATTTAAACAAAAATGAAGGTATGGATAAATATTTAATAAGCTATGTATATCCAAATATTAATGCCATTGGGAAAAATGCTACAGAAGACAAGAAAACATTTACAGTTCAAAGCAATAGCAGTTCTTTGTTTCAAGCAGGTAGAGAAGCTAGTACTCGTGAAGAATTCCCTTTTTATTATAAGCATTTAAAAGTATTTATAATGGGAAAGGAATTAGCAGAGGACAGCAAATTAGTTCGTCAAGTAATAGATGAATTAAATAGAGACACCAAAATAAATAAAAAACTTCAAATATTAATAACAGAAGGAGAAGCTAGAGACATTCTAGATTCAAAACCAGCTGATATTCCCATTGCTGATGGAACTATTTACAATATATTAAAAGACAATAAATCTGCAGCTAGATTTACCCCTCAAACATTAACAGGTATAATAAAAGAATTAGATTGTAATAATGTAACTCTAGTACCGAAAATAGACAAAATGGGCAATAGAATAACCATAGCAGGAGCAGGTATAATCAAAGATTATAAATTAATAGGATATTTAAATGAAATAGAAAATAGGGCCATAGCCCTTATAAAAAACAAGGTGAAATTAGAATTAATAGATTTAGAATATAAAGATGGTTTATTGTCTTATAATATTACTGGCAGTAAATCTTGTAAAGATGTAAATATAGGCGAAGAAATTAGTGTAAATATAAAAGTATGTATGGAAGGCTATTTGCAAGGCTATATAATAGGAAAAGATATAAATGTATTTGACAATGATGTGCTAATTGGAATGGAAAAAGCAATAGAAAAAAAGATAAAAAAAGAAGTAGAAAATGTCATAGCTAAAAGTCAAAAAGTATATAATGCTGATTTGATAGGTGTAGGAGAATATTTAAGTAAACATTACCCAAAAGAATGGGAAAATATAAAAGATAATTGGGATCAAATTTATCCAGATGTAAAATTTAAGATAATGGTTGATGCAAAAATAAGAAGAATAGGCCTTACTAAATAAAATTGGTATAGCATAGATCTTTATTAAGTTTGCAAAAATGGTATAATATAGAAAAGGTGATTTCCCCACAGTGTAAATATTCACTATATTCCAATAGTTCATAATTTTTCAAAATATTTTGAAAAGATATAGACTTTATATAGGCTTAAAATAAATATATAATTCAATTAATGTCAGAATTTATCAACAAGTCCATTAAGTTAATATATGGGTATTTGCTATGGGGTGGAAAGAAGGTGATGTTATTCTTAATGAAAGAAGATTTCAGATTTTCCATGAATTAATATCTGGCGATGACAAATATAGTATCAATAATATGGCCCAAAAATTCAATGTCACAGAACGAACCATTAGATATGATATAGAGGAAATCAATTTATTTTTTACAAATAAAGGTTTCCCAGTTTTTTTTGGAATTGAAAATGGTATTGTCACAATGATTAGTGATATACATGAAAAATCTGAAATAATAAATTTAATCGACAATATAGGATTAGATTTTCGAGAGTACATCCTATCCCCTAGGGAAAGAAAATATATTATTCTTATGGAGTTATTTTTTGCAGAGGATTTTATTACTATAAATTATTTAGCTGACAAATTAAAGGTATGTCGCAACACTATAATAAACGATCTAGACAAGGTAAAATGCTGGTTAATTGAAAACCAAATAGAGCCTATTTTTATTCCTAGCAAGGGATTGGATATTGAAGGAGAAGAAAAATTTATACGTAAAGCTATTCTAGAAGTTTTCAGAGAAGCTTTGCCCATAGAGCAGTATATGAGTTTAATAGAATATAATTCATACCACTATCCCAATGTTTGTAGCTATTCTAGTAGATTATTTGATTATTTATCTAATAATATAAACATTAAAAAAGTACAAAATTGTATAGACACTATACAAACAAAACTAGATATAATATTTTCTGATTTGGTATATATAGAAATTATAATATGTTTAAGCATAAATATTTGGCGGATTAAACTAAATAGCAATATATATATATTAGATGAAGAAAAACAAGAAATATTTAATACCAAAGTTTATAGAGAAGTAGAGTCAATAGCCGAGAAAATAGCAAGGCAATTCAATATAAATTTTACTATTGATGAAACAATATATTTTTCTCAGCTTATATTAGCAAGTAATACCATAACCATTCCAGTAATTGAAGATTTTCTTAATCTATCAGAGAGCAAGTCTTTTACAGATAGTTTAATATTCGAAGTAGGGAAGAGGTTAAACAATGACTTTACTAAAGATAAGAAATTATATGACGAATTATTCATATTTTTCCAGCCTTTTATGTATAGACAAAAATATAGTATACCAATATATAATCCTTATTTAAAAGAAATTCAAGCTAACTATCCTAAAACTTTTACTGCTGTTAAATCCAGTATATTACATCTAGATCCTAATATAGGAAATACCATAAATGATGATGAAATTGGTTATATAAGTTTGTATTTTGCAGCTTCTTTAGAAATTCAAAATGAATTTGATGTTCTTATAGTATCTGGAACTGGTTTTTCCACTGCAAATCTACTTTCAACTAAATTGAAATCTTTATTTAATATTAATATTGTGGCCTTAGCATCTATTAACGAAATACCAAAGATATTAGAAAAAAACAAAGTAGATTTAATAGTTTCAACTTCTAATTTTATTGATAGAAATATTGATACTGACATACCATGTATTGTAGTAAATCCTTTGTTAACCCAAGAGGATATATTGTTATTTAAGCAATACCTCAAGGAACGAAAAACTAAAAACATAGAAAGGATGAAAATACTATGAAAGGTTTTGCAATGTTAGGTATTGGTAAAGTAGGTTGGATTGAAAAGGATAAGCCAGTAGCAGGTCCTTATGATGCAATTGTTAAGCCAATTGCAGTGGCTCCATGTACTTCAGATATACATACGGTATTTGAAGGTGCTTTAGGAGAAAGAGAAGATATGTTATTAGGCCACGAAGCAGTAGGAGAAGTGGTAGAAGTAGGTAGTGAAGTAAAGGATTTTAAACCTGGAGATAGAGTAGTTGTTCCAGCTATTACTCCTGATTGGCGAACCATAGAAAGTCAAAGAGGATTTTCACAACATTCAGGAGAAATGTTAGCAGGTTGGAAATTTTCAAATTTTAAAGATGGAGTTTTTGCTGAGTTTTTCCATGTAAATGATGCTGATATGAATTTAGCCTACCTTCCAGATAATATATCTGTAGAAGCAGGAGTTATGATAACAGATATGGTAACTACAGGGTTTCATGGTGCAGAACTTGCAGATATCAAATTGGGCGATGTGGTAGCAGTAATTGGAATAGGACCTGTAGGGCTTATGGCCATAGCAGGAGCTAAAATTAGAGGTGCAGGTAGGATTTTAGGAGTAGGTAGTAGAAAAGCCTTAGTGGAAGCTGCAAAATTCTATGGTGCTACTGATATCGTTAATTATAAAAACGGACCTGTTAATGAGCAGATAATGGAATTAACTAAAGGAAAAGGAGTAGACAAGGTTATTATAGCAGGAGCTAGCCCTGAAATTATGAAAACTGCTGTGGAAATAGTAAAACCTGGAGGTATAGTTTCTAATGTGAACTACTATGGCGAAGGCGATATAATTCCTATTCCTAGACTTGAATGGGGTAGCGGAATGGCTCACAAAACTATAATAGGAGGTTTAACACCAGGGGGAAGAGATCGGATGGAAAGACTAATAGATCTAGTTATATACAATAGAGTAGATCCTGATAAATTAGTAACACATACATTCCACGGTTTTGAGCATATAGAAGAAGCTTTAATGATGATGAAAGACAAACAACAAGATTTAATAAAGCCAGTAGTGTTTATAGATTAGCCCTAAGCATAATTTAAACATAGATAGTTAAGCCCTAAAGCAAAATACTTCATTGTAATATTACAATGAAGTATTTTGCTTTTTTAAAAACTTAGGACAGTTCTTTATTAAGTTTATAATTATACATGTATAAAAAAAGAATAATAGGAAATAATTAAAAGCAATAGAAAAAGTAAAATCTGGAGGAATAAAAATGAAGTATAAAAAATTAATTCTTATTCTGTCATTATTAATTATTATTATGGTATATATAGTTTTTCCCTATATGGAAGTAAGGAACACCAATAGCTTTAAAGAAAATATAATCCGTTTTCATATTAAAGCCAATAGCGATAAGGAAGAAGATCAATTACTTAAAATTAAAATAAGAGATAAAGTATTAAAGGAAATAGGGAAAGAGTTTGGGAACAGTCAATCTATAGAAGAAACTAGAACTATAGTAGAAAACAATTTAGGCAATATGAAATCCATCGCAGAAGATATAATTGCTAGTGAAGGCAAAAATTATTCTGTAAATATATCTCTAGGAAATGAAAACTTTCCCACAAGAAAATATGGAAATATTACTTTTCCCTCTGGAGAATATGAAACAGTGATGCTAACTATAGGAGAAGGTAAAGGTAAAAACTGGTGGTGTGTTATGTTTCCTCCTTTGTGTTTCGTAGATATTAACCACAGTAATGCCAATACAGTAGAAGAAGATCTAAAAGAAGTATTAACTGAAGAAGAAATAAATCTTCTCCTTTCTAATAAAGGTTCAAATATAATATTAAAATCTAAAATAGTAGAAATCCTAGAAAAAACTAAAGTATATTTCGCACAAAGATTTGCTAAAAACTGATGCACCAGGGTGCAACGGACTGCAACGGGGACAGTTACTTTTGCAGCCCAACTGCACCAGGGACAGTTACTTTTGCAGCCCAACTGCACCAGGGACTGTCCCTCTTGCATTTCAGTTTGCTTTGTATCAAATTATTTCAATAGATTTATAATAATATCATATACTAGTTTTGGTGCCACATTAAAAGAATAATCCTTCTCTAATCTTTCGGTAAATTTATGAGCATCTTTCCCAAAAGGCCCAATGTTCACCACAGGGAGATTTAATTCTTGCATTTCTTCAATAGGTAAAGTATATTTACTTCCAAATCCAGGCATATTATTTTTCAAAGAGTCAATAGCATCTTTTTCCCTAGGAGCTGCACCATAGCTTAGATCTGATATATATGGATAGAATTTTTTAACTTCAATATCATATTTGGATTCTGTATTATTTACTACATTATTTACAGTATCTAATAATTTCTTTTCTAATGGGCTATTGCCTTTTACATATATATGTGGATAATATGGTGGGGAATAATACACTACTACTACAGGATTCTTATCAGACCATAGTTTATGAATTTCTTCTACCATTTTCAAAGCAAATTCTCTTTCATCTACATTAGGATCATCTAATAATTCTCTATTTAAATCCTTTATCAATTTATCTAATTCTTCAGGTTTTTCCTCTCTAACTAAATCATATAGTTCTTCATAGGATATAACCCTTGCTTCCCAAGGCAATTCTTCCAAAGGAAACTGACTCATTTCACAGTACTTTTTGTATTGCTTTTGTAAATCATTTACTACCTTTTGGAATGCTACCTTTGTACCTTCTAATACTTTTTCCATTACTTCATCTGGAGTGCTAATATGGGTACTATAGTTAAAATAAAGATAGCTTGTTTTTGCTGTTTGAACAGAGTATTCAGTTTTTAAATCTTGTTGTCTCAATGTAATAGGAGGAACAGTAATTTCTCCTTCAGCTATATCTGAATACTTAGTATTTAAATTAAACTCACTAGTTATAGCAGAAGCTATTTGATTTGGGTCTAAACCTATAAAAGGATTTCCTACATGGGTTTCTGAACCTACAATATAAAAAGATGGCATTAATTTACCTACAGTTCCTACATAAACATATCTAGTATTATCTCCTTCATATCTAGAGGCACTATAATCCGTATCTATTAATGCTAAATAATTAAAGCCTTCTTTTTCTTTTAGCCTAATTAACTCAGAAACTACAGAAAGCATACCTTTAGAATTACCTTCTTCATCACATACAGCAGCAAATACTAAATTTCCTTCAAAATTTTCCACATCATTGGAAATATCCTCTATTATAGTCATTAGGGTAGCTACTCCACATTTCATATCGAATATTCCCCTACCAAATAAATATTTACCAGATCCTAAGTCTTTCAATGCATCTTCAGGTAATGTTACTTGTTTTAGTTTTTCTGTCAATTCCAGTGGCTTAGTAGCATATTCCTTTAAATTACCATAATCAGAAATTCCAACTGTATCTGTATGGCCGATTAATACCAAGGTTTTATTGTTATTACCTTTTTCTCCTTTAACCATAGCCAATACAGATTTTCTATCTAGTGGATCTTCTATAGCATCTACATATCTAACCATCTCGGGATTTTTCTTAAAATAATCCATTTCCATAAACTTTTCATACACTTTTTTTGATACATTATTTTCTTCTCTAGTTCCTACTACACTACGAACAGATGCAAGTTCTAGAGTAAGATTTTCAATTTTTTTGTTCATTGCATACCTCCTAAGCTGAT
>CAZMBD010000090.1:0-9119 GCA_964564325.1 uncultured Clostridiaceae bacterium | reverse complement strand
AGGAAATAAATCAGAAGTAGCAAGTGCAACAGTATTAAGAGACATAGTGCCACCAGTAATATTGGGAATAGAACCGGTAAACAATACCATTTTAGGTTCAAGTGCAAATATTACAGTAAGAGCAGAAGATGATGACAAACTAGAAATAATTAAATTACAATATTCCATAGATGGCAGTACTTGGATAGATATAAATACATCAGATATAATAAATAATGCCACCTATACATGGAATACAAAGTGGGATACTTCACAATTAAATGGAGAAGTAATTTTAAGAGCAATTGCAATTGATACAGCAGGTAATGAAAGCAATGGAGAACCAGTAAGAACATATATTATTGACAATCAAGGACCTTCAAAAGTAGAAAATTTAACTGCAAAGCCAACTTCAACTACTGTAATACTAAAATGGAATGATGTAGCAGATGAAGATTTTTCGCATTTTGTAGTAGAGAAAAAAGAATCAGAAGAAGGAGAGTATACACAAGTAGGCATAGTAAAAGATGTACTGGGAATGGAAGTTAAGGGATTAAAAACCCATACAGCATATTGGTTTAGAGTAGTAGCATATGATATAAGAGGAAATAGAGGAATCCCATCAGATGAAGTACAAGTTATAACTACTGAAGATACAACACCGCCTATAATAAATAGTATAAATCCTAAACCATCCCGATTTTCAAAAGAAATACCATTAGAAATAGTTGCCTCAGATAATGTAGGTGTAGTATTAGTGATAATTGAATTATCAAGAGATAAGAATAATTGGGTTAAAATTGCAGAATTAAAACCAAAAGAAATTCAAAGCACAGTAACTTTAAATCATAAATTAGATATTGAAAGAGAAGAAGAAGGGCCAATATATATAAGGGCAATAGCTACAGACCTATCAGGAAATGAAAGTATTAACGAAGGAACAGCTCAATTTATAGAATATATAATAGACCATACAGCACCAAGTAAACCAGAGAATATAAAAATAACACCTACAGCAGGAGATATAACTATAAACTGGGTTCAAAACCCAGAGGATGATTTAAATGGGTACAATATATATAAAGCTATAAATGAAGTAGGACCCTATGATAAAATAAAAGAAAAACACAAATATATTTCATATACAGACAAAGACTTGCTACCAAATATAAATTACTATTATAAAATAACTGCAATAGACATAGCGGGAAATGAAAGTGAAGAAACAGAACCAATTTCAACAGCCCTTATGGAAGATAAAGAAGCACCGAAGATTCTTAGTGTATCACCAAATGATGGAATTACTTTAGGTGCTGATCCAGTTATACGAGTATTAGCCATAGATAATTATAAACTTAAAAAAGTATCTGCAGAGTATAAAGAATGTAATGAAAATACTGAAGGCTGGACAATAATAGAAGAAAAAGCTATAGATGCACAAAATGATGTAGTTTCATTTAATTGGGATACATCAAATATGAGAGATGGTAGCTATATAATTAGAATAGTAGCAGAGGATTTAGGAGGTAATAAAAGCGAAGAAAAACTAGTAAGATATAACTTAAATTTAGAAGCACCTATAATAGAATCATTTAATGCAAAAGAGGGAGGTTGGAGTGTAGAACTTAATTGGACAACAGATGAGACACCAGATATTCATTTATTTAGAATATATAGAAGTTTAATTCCGCAAAATGGATTTAAACTAATAAAAGAAATAACAAAAATAACAGAAAACACATATATAGACGAGCAAATAGCACCTAGAAAATATTATTACAAGCTACAAGTAGTGGATAAATACGGTAATGCAAGTTGGAGTGAAGAAATATCTGCAACTCCAACATTTGATGATTCATATCCACCTGTAGCAGATGCAGGAGACGATAAAAGTGCTACAATAGGCATGGAAATTCTATTTGATGGTTCATTATCTAGGGATAACGACCAAATAGTATATTATCATTGGGATTTTGGAGATGGTAACTCATCAAATGACATAAGCCCAATGTATGCATATGATGAGGAAGGCACATATATAGTTAATCTTACAGTAAAAGATAGGGCAGGAAATATTGCAGAAGATACAACAACAGTCTATGTATATCCACCACAAGAAATAGGAACATTAAATATAACAATACTAGAAGAAAACACAGGGGTACCAATAAATGGAGCAAGCATAATGATAGAGTATTCAAACGGGCAAACCCAGAAGCTTACTTCAAACAATAACGGAAATATAGAAATAATTGGAGTAGCAGGAGACTGTAAAATATATTCATATAAAACTGGATATATGCCAGAATCCAAGGAAACAAAAATAAATATAAATGAAATAACAAAAGAAACTCTGTTCTTAGACAAGGGAGAAATATTAAAGGGTAAAATAAAAGTAAAGAGAATGACATTGGAAGAACTAAAAGAGACTGAAATAGATATAACTGCTCCAGAAAACCAATGGGTATATAAATTTGAAGCACATTTGAAATACACACAAGAACAACCAGAACCTATAATAGTAAATGGTTTCGGTGATATTTTAGTGGGTGGGGGAATTCAATATATAGAATATAAGGATAAAAAATATAAGGCAACTCCAAAAGTTATAGCAAATCCAAATCATCCAGAAGTAACACCTACATTTGGATATTTACTAATACCAGCAGAAGCCTCATGGTTAAAAGAATTTTTCAGTGTAAACCTTATGCTATTTAATTCAGCTACAGAAGAATTTCCATTAACAGATGCAAAAGTTACATTAAATCTTCCAGAAGGATTAACCCTTGCACCTACAAAAGACATACAGAATGCAGAAATAGACTTGGGAACAATAAAAGGGCAAGAAACAGAAGAAGTTAATTGGATAATAAGAGGAGATAAAAAAGGAGAATATGACCTAGAAGCAGAAGTAAATGCAAATTTACAGCCATTTAATGATCCAATAAAATCTATATTTAAAACCAAGGATCCAGTAAAGGTATGGGGAGAAGATGCATTAGTAATGCATGTAGTAGCAGAAGATTGGGCATTTAATTTAGCACCATATAGAGTATACTTTGGACTAGAAAATGTATCAAATTTCTCAATATACAATCCTAAGATAGTGGTAAAAGAAGGTAAGGGGTATAAAATACACAAAATAGACGAGGCAAAAACAACAATAGAAGAGCTAAAACCAGGACAGATACATTGGCTAGAAGCAGTCCTTATACCGAATATATCAGGGGTAGATCCAAACCAACCATACAAACTAGATTTGAAAGAATCCTACACAGTAATGACAGAAGGAAGTACAGCAAATGTAACAACAAAGATATCAGAAATAGAAAGTATATATACTAAATCAGCTAGAGAAAAGCATTACGGTGAACCAGGTATATATATCCCAACAGGGACATATACCCACTCAAATACTGACATTAGTATGACAGCACCAGGATTTCTATTAAATATCAGCAGAACATACAATTCAAGAGACGAAGAAGGAAGTGTACTAGGAAAAGGCTGGACATTTGGATTTGAAGGAAGCGTAAAAAGCTATGAAATATCCTTTGAACTAGAAGATGGAACGATACAATCCTTTACAAATGACATAATAAAAAGAGTAAAACTTCCAGATGGAAGTACCATGACATTTGAAAAGGAGGAAGGCACATATGTATCAAAGGATTCAAGGGCAGTCCTAGAAAAAACAAATGAAGGATATATTCTAACAACAGAAGACCAATATAAATATGGATTTAATTCAGATGGATATTTAGAATATATGGAAGACAGAAATGGAAATAAAATAAATATAGAAGTAGATGATAAGGGGAATATTACAAAAGTATATGATAATCTAGGAAGAAGTTTCACCCTAATATATAACGCAGAAGGACTTCTCCAAAGTATAACAGGATCTAAAAACAAGACAATAACCTATTATTACGAAAACAAACAACTTAAAAAGGTTCAAGACCCTGAAGGACAATACACTTACTATAATTATGATGAAAATGGGAAACTAGAAGAAATTCTAGACAATGAAGAAAATACAATAGAAAAAATAGCATATAACTACGAACCAGGACCAGATAAAGAAAAAGTAGACAATATTACAGATAGATATGGTAACACCTATAGCTATGGCTATAACAATATGGAAAGAAAAGTTACCATAACAGACTCAATGACAGATAAAGATAGTAGACAAAGAGTACAATGGTATAACAAATCCTTTGAAGTAGTAAAAACAGTAGATGAAGAAGGAAACATAACAGAAATAGACTATGGATTATATGGGGAAGAAAGAAAAATAAAAATTACAACAAAAGATGGATTAATCTATAGAGATATAGAATATGAAAGAGACTTAAACGGAAATATTACAAAAACAATTAACACGGACAAAAGTCAAACACAAGCAAAATATGATAAAAACAACAATTTAATACTATCAATGGATGAAGAAGGAAACAAGACCTATTATATCTATGATGAGAAAAACATAAACCTTATAAAGAAAGTACAACCATTAAATGGTACCGACAATTATGAAGAAGGAATAAACGAAGAAAACTTTGCAATAACAAGATATAGCTACTATTCAAACAACACATATAATATAAAAGGCCTGTTACAAGAAATAATAGATGCAGAAGGAAATAAAACCATCTATACCTATGATAAATACGGGAATATAAAAACAATCACAAATCCAAGAGACAAAGAAATAATAACAAGCTTTGAATATGATGAAATAGGCTTAATAACAGCAGAGATATCTCCAAAAGGATATAGAATAGAATATGAATACAATAACAACGATCAATTAATAAGAAAAATAGTAAATAAAGGATTAGAAGAAGAAATAACAAGAATAATCTACGACAATCTAGGTAGAAAAATACAAGAAATATCACCAAAACAACAAGATGAAAGCATAGATAATATAGGGACAAGATATATTTACTATCCAAATGGTTTATTAAAAGAACAAATAGATGCAGAAGGAAATAAAACCTTCTATACCTATGACATATATGGGAATATAGAAACAGAAATAAGTCCAAGTGGTGCAACATACCTATATGAATACGATGAAATGAATAGATTAAAAAGAAAATATTACCTAGACCAGCAAACAAGTCAAAAAGAACTATTAGAAGAATACCAATACGAAAAATTAGAAGGAGGAAAACTAAAAAAGACTCATATCAAATATTTAGATGAAACAGAGGAAGCAACAACAATATATATATATGATTATAAAGAAAATCTAATAGAACAACAAAACCCAGATGGTACCACAATAGAAAGAATCTACAATCTAAATGGAACAATACAAGAGACAATAGATGAAAATAAAGAAAAAGCATACTATAAGTATGATGGACTAGGTAGACTTATAGAACAGTGGGCTCCATTAGAAAAGGAAGGAAATGAAACAATCTATGGTTATAAAAAGATTCAATATGACAAGCGAGGATTAGTCATAAAAGAAATAGAATCAAAAGAAAAAATAAAATATGGAGACCTGGTATCTGAAGAAAATTCAATAATAACAGAAAAAGAATACTATGAAGATGGGAAACTAAAAAGCATAAAAATAGATGGACAAAAAACACAAGAATATGAATACGATAAAGATGGTAATATAAGTAAGACCATAGTATACAAAGATGAAATAAATAAAGATGTAATAGAATACGAAAACAACCATCTAGGAAAACCAGTAAGGGAAACAAGATATATAGAAAAAGGAGAAATGTTTGGAAATGATATACTAGATAAAGAAGAAATAGAACTAACAACAATCTATACCTATGATAAAAACGGGAATATAGAAACAATAACAACCCCAGATGGAGTAACAACAAGCTTTGAATATAACAACTTAAACAGACAAATAAGCAAATCACAACTAGGAGAAGACGAAGAAGGTATAGCAGTAAATATAAAAACATACACAAAATATGGCTGGAACGATGAAATAATAGAAACAATAGACGCAAACAACAATAAAACCACCTTTATCTATGACAACAAAGGAAACCTAGTACAAGTAGTAGACCCAATGGGTGGAGTAGCATACTACGAATACGACAAACAAGGAAGAAAAATAACAGAAATAACTCCAAATAACTATCAATCAGATATGCCTATAAAAGAAATGAATAGAATAAAATATATCTATGACAAAATGGACAGGCTAATATCGAAAGTAGACATATACAAAAATCCAGAAACAAAAGAATGGAAAACAATAACCACAAAAACATACCAATATGACAAATTAGGAAACATAAAAGAAGAACAAGATGCCCTAGGATTAGAAAAAGGCTATAAAAAAGAATACAAATACAATCTAAAAGGAGAATTAATAGAAGAACTAGACCCAGAAACAAAAGAAAAAGGATTACCTTACACAATAAAATATGAGTACGATGCTATGGGAAGAAAAATAACAGAAACCAATGGAAAAGGCATAACACTCACCTATACCTATGACAATCTTGGCAATGTAGTAAAAGTAACAATAAAAGGAGAAGAAACAGAAGAACAAATACTAAAATTAAACACCTATGATTTAGTAGGAAACATATTAACAGAAACAGACGGAAATGGAAACACCACTATTTATCAATACAATGGATTTAATAAAGTAAAAAGAGAAGAAGGACCTAAAGACAACACCATAGAAAGCCTAATAACAGAATACCAATATGATATAATGGGTAATCTTAAAAAAGAACAAAATAATATAAATCAACTAATCACTTACGAATACGACAAACAAGGAAGAATCATATCACAAAACATAGGAGACATAGAGGAACAAGAAAAAATAACAACAACAATAAGATATGATAAAAATGGCAACGAAATATTCACAATAGACGGGAATGGAACAAAAATAGAAAAAAGGTATGATAGCCTAAATAGACTAATAGAAACCACAGTATATATAACAAATATAAATAACAAAAAAACAAGAAATACCACAAACTATGAATACGATAAAAATGGCAATCAGACCAAAATAATAGATTGGAGAAACAATACAAGCATAAACAAATATGACCCACTAAATAGACTAATAGAAATAATAGACCAAAATGGTAAAACCATAGAAAAACTAGAATACAATAACAACAGTACTCAAAGAATATCCTATGATGCTAATGGGAATTCAACAAGCTACCAATATGACAAAAACAATAGACTAATAGCAACTATAGACCCCTTAGGAAATACAATAAAACAAAGCTACGATATATTAGGAAATATAATCACAAAAACAGATGGAGAAGGACATACAATAATCTACGAATACGACGAACAAAACAGACTAAAAGAAGTAAAAGCCATAGTATCAGGAAAAGAAGAAATAACAAGCTACACCTATGACATAAACGGAAATATGCTAAGTCAAACAGATGCCAAAGGACAAACAACAAGATATGAATACAATGCAATAAACAAACCAACAAAAAAAATAGACAATATAGGAGGAGAAGAAAACTATAGCTATAATCTAATAGGGCAAATAATATCAAAAATAGATAGGGGAAAAAGGACAACCACCTATGAATATGACATATTTGGAAGACTAACAAAAACCCAAGCAGGAAAAATAACCATAGAATACAGCTATGACAACAACGGAAACCAGCTAACTATGACAGACAACACAGGAACAACTAAAAGAACCTATGACGAAATAGGAAGAGTAACAACAAAAGAAGTCCCGAACATAGGCATAGTAAAATACCAATACGACATAATAGAAAACCTAGAAGAAGGCCATATAGGAGAACTAACCACAGACCCATTAGGAAACCAAGTCCTAAAAATCTATGACAAAGTAGGAAGACTAAAACAAGTAAAAGCAGAAGGAAAAACAACCACCTACAACTACAATGACAACGGAAGCAGAAAAGAAATAATATATTCAAATGGCCAAAAAGAAGAATATACCTACTACGGAAACAACAAACTAAAAAGCCTGATAAACAGAGATAAAAATGGAAAAATAATAGACGAATACACCTATAGCTACGACAAAAGAGGGAACCAAATATGGAAAATAGACAAAAAAGGAAAAACCAGCTATAAATACGACGAACTAAATAGGCTAATAAAAGTAGAAGAACCAGAAGAAAAAATAACCACATACACCTATGACCTAGCAGGAAACAGAGAAACAGAAACTATAACCATAAAAGGAATAAAAGTAGGAACCCTATACAAACAAGTAGACCAAGTCTTTGAATACGACGAACTAAATAGACTAATAAAAGCAACATCCCAAGGCAAAACCACAGAATACCAATATAACGGAGAAGGATTAAGAATAGCCAAACTAGAAAATGGAAAAATAATAGAAAGATACCTATACGAATACGACCAAATAGTTCTAGAACTAGACGGACAAGGAAACCAAATAGCCAAAAACATATATGGACTTAATCTAATAGCAAAAAAAGTATATAATAAAGAAAAAGGCAAAAATAACATCATGTATTATATGTACAACGGTCATAGAGACGTAGTAGCCTTAATAGACGAAGAAGGAGAAATAGTAGGCACCTATTACTATGACGCCTTTGGAAACATAGAAGAAGAAACAGGAGAAAACAACAATAAAATACTCTACAGAGGCTACCAATACGACAAAGAAACAGGTCTATACTACCTAAAAGCAAGACACTACGACCCAAAGATAGCAAGATTCATGCAAGAAGACACCTACACAGGAGACATAAAAGACCCACTAACACTAAACCTATACACCTACTGTGCAAACAACCCAATAACATATATAGACCCAAGTGGACACGCATTTACAGATTGGGATAAAAAATATGTAACTAGACATGAAGACAGAGAGGCAATACAAACAGCTACAAGAGAATGGATAGAAGCAGATAAAAGAGGAGATGAAGCAGGTAAAAGAGCAGCCCACATAAGAGCAGAAGCAGTAAGAAATAAATATAGGGGAACAGATTTTGTAGGAAGAGCAGATGGAACAACTTATAGGGTAGGAGCAAATGAAAAGAAGAGTACGGATAAGGTAAAAAATATAAAAGACAAAAACATTATTGAAGATGTAGCATATATTTTTTATTTACCTGAATGGAAAAGAGAAGCAA
>CAZMBD010000089.1:0-9131 GCA_964564325.1 uncultured Clostridiaceae bacterium | reverse complement strand
TTTCTTCTTTACCTGTACTTAAATTTATTTCTTCTCCTATTTCTCTTCTTTTGGAGAAATACACTATCATCATAGTAATAGCTCCTGCTGTGGACCCTATAGAGCCACCAAAGGACGCTCCACCTGCTGCAATAGGTAAACCCATATCTAATAGATAATAAGTAAGCATTAAGCCTGCTACAACCCTAAAAAGCTGTTCTACTATTTGAGATAGTGCAGTAGGTGTCATAGTTTGTCTACCTTGGAAATATCCTCTAAATGCAGACATAACGGGCACAAAAAACAATGCTGGTACCAATGCTACAAGTGAATAATAAGCATCTTCATTTCCCCAACTTCTAACTATATTCTTTGCATTTGCAAAAACAAATAAAGCTGTAAGTAAACCAGTTATTAACATTCCTAAAAATGCTACCTTAAACACCTTATGAGCTCCCCTATGATCTCCCAAAGCTCTCTTTTCTGCCACTAACTTTGCAATGGCCACTGGAAAACCTGCTGTAGATATGGTTAATAATAGTATATATAACGGATAAGCTGTTTGATAGTATCCTATTCCTTCACTTCCTAGTATATTGTTAAGAGGTATTCTATAAAAAGCACCTAGTATTTTTACAATTGCTCCAGCAATTGCTAAAATAGCCGCCCCTTTTAAAAAATTATCTTTACTCATTACATTTCCCCCTAAAGATTAATTAAAACTATTATATCAAAGATAGTCTATGATTTAATACAAAAATATTAAAATTTATATATTAATTTCATAGAAATACTGCAAGACTTCATTATATCATAAATTCTTATTTTGCAAATCATAATTTAAAATAAATATAGCCTACCAAATTGGTAGGCCTAATTTTAGTTTTCCATTTGCTTGGCTAAAAATCCTGCTGCTGTTTCCACCAGTTTAATTTCAACTTCGCCCATAACTTTACCTTCTTCTTTTGAAACCAATATTACAGTGCCAATTGGGTCTCCTTGCATAATAATAGGGGCTATTATCTGTGCTGTATATTCTTCATCATTAGTATCTTCATAAAATATTTTCATAGGTTTCATATCTTCTTTTGCAATATAAGTATTTCTAGATTCCATTATCTTTTCTAATTCTGGACTAATTCTTTTTTCTAAATATTCCCTTTTGGATCCTCCACTAATAGCAATTATCCTATCTCTATCAGAAATAATGGCTATATTATTAGTAGCTTCATATAGAGATTCACAATATTCATTGGAAAATTCAGTTAATTCCCCAATAGGTGAATATTTTTTAAGTATTACTTCACCTTCTCTATCGGTAAATATTTCTAAAGGATCACCTTCTCTTATTCTCAAGGTTCTTCTAATTTCTTTAGGTATTACAACTCTACCTAAATCATCTATACGTCTAACTATTCCAGTTGCCTTCATCTTTTCCCTCCTTAAGAAAATTTGTTGTGTATTTATTATTTTACCAATAGGAATTTTTTATACATTTATGGTAAGTTTAAGTTAAAGTGTTTACATTAACTAGAAAAACCTTTGTAGAAATCTACAAAGGTTTTTAGTTTATTTATTCTTCTTTTCTTTTTCCTTTTCTAGTTCCATATATATTTTTACTTTAGCATCTGATCTTAATTTGGAAATTTTTTCAATATATTTATTATTTTTTAGAATTAATTCTATTTCATCTTCTAAGTCTTCATAACTTTCTTTTTTATCTTCCACTAAAATTATATGATAACCAAAATCTGATTTTACTAGATCACTAACCTGTCCTACATCTAATGAAAAAGCTGCTTCTTTAAACTCTGGTACAAAATTTTCATTTTTCCCAAAATATCCTAAATCTCCACCTTTAATAGCTGAAGCAGTATCTATAGATTCTGTTGCAGCTAAGGAGGCAAATTCTTCTCCTTTTTCGAGTCTCTCTAAAATGTTTTTTCCTTCTTCTTCTGTTTTAACCAAGATATGACTTGCACGAACCTTCGTTAAATCATCTTTATTAGCCTCAAAGTATTTCTTTTTTTCATCTTCAGATACTTCGGTTTTGTTTAAAAAATCCTCTTTATGTTTTTGAAATAATAATTCTTTTTTAATATTTTCTTTCAAAAACTCCTCTGTAAAATCGTTGTTTTCTAAAAATTCCTTATACTCTTCTTCTCCACCTAGAGAATTTTTATAGTTTTCAAATTGTTCTTCTATTTCTTCATCAGAAATTTTTATATCCATGCCTTCAATTTCTTTGGATATTAATCTTTCAATTATCAACTTTTCCAATACATTTTCCCTTAGTATATCTTCTAGAGTTCTATTGTCCTCAGTCTCTTGAGACAATACATCTTCTCCAAATTGTCTTTTATATGCATCTTTAAACATATTAAATTCTCTATCAAACTCTTCTTGAGTAATTCCTTCCCCATTTACTTTAGCTACTATACCTTCTTCTTTCTTAGTACAAGCAGAGAGAGTTAGTGACATTATGCTAATTATTGCTACAACTATTATAAATTTTTTATTAAACTTTATCAATTATAACATCCTTTCTATTAAGTATATCTATTTTATATTATAACTTATTTTTTTTGTTCTGGAAACTATTAATTTTTTCAATTAATGGTTTTAATTCCAATAATATATCCTTATTATATCTATATTTAAAAGATGGGGAATTGGAAAGATTGAAATTAATTCTTCTACCATAATCCTCAGATAAATAATGAATTAAATCTGGAGAAATTTTATCTACTGAACTAAATTCCAATACTAAATGGTTATTTGATTGATATATATTGTTAATGCTAGCTTTGCTTCCATTATTTTTAATATAGGAAATGTCCATCAAGTTTTCTACCTGTTTAGGTATATCACCAAATCTATCTATTAACTCATCTATTAATTCATCATAATCATTAGAACTTTCAATAGCAGCAATTTTCTTATATATTTCAATTTTTTGTTCTTCGTCTTCTATATAAGAAATAGGAATATAGCCATCTATATTTAAATCTATGGTAGTATCTACTCTTTCTTCAAAATCTTCTCCCTTTAATTTCTTTATAGTCTCATTTAGAAATTTCACATATAAATCATAACCTATGGCTTCAATATGTCCATGTTGTTCTACTCCTAATAGATTTCCTGCACCACGAATTTCTAAATCTCTCATGGCTACTTTGAATCCAGAGCCAAATTCAGTAAAATCTTTAATTGCTCTTAACCTTTTTTCCGCTATTTCTGTCAAAACTTTATCTTTTTCATAGGTAAAATAAGCATATGCCACTCTATTAGTTCTGCCAACTCTACCTCTCAACTGATATAGTTGAGATAATCCCATTTTATCTGCATTGTAAATTATAATAGTATTTACATTTTGAATATCTAGACCGGTTTCTATAATGGTAGTACAAACTAAAACATTGTATTCCCCTTCTATAAAATTCATCATTACATTTTCTAATTCTCTTTCACTCATCTGCCCATGACCTATGCCAATCTCCACTTCTGGTACTAATTCTCTTAATTTGTTAGCCATTTTGTCTATAGTATCAACCCGATTGTAAACAAAATATACCTGCCCTCCTCTTTCTATTTCCTTTAATATGGCTTCTCTTATCATATATTCATTGAATTCCACTACATATGTCTGTACTGGATATCTTTCTTCTGGTGGATCTTCAATTACAGACATATCCCGAATACCTATTAATGACATATGAAGAGTTCTAGGTATAGGAGTAGCTGTAAGAGTCAATACATCTACATTTTCTTTTAATTGTTTTAGTTTTTCTTTGTGTTTTACTCCAAATCTCTGTTCCTCATCTACTATAAGTAATCCCAAATCTTTAAATGCCACATCTTTAGATAATAATCTATGAGTACCAACTACAATATCTACAGTTCCAATCCTTAATCCATCTATAGTTATTTTTTGCTCTTTAGCCGTTCTAAATCTACTTAATAGGCCTATCTCAATAGGGAAAGATTTAAATCTTTCAACCATAGTATTATAGTGCTGTTGAGCTAATATTGTTGTAGGTACTAAAAATGCTACTTGTTTACCATCCATTATGGCCTTAAATGCAGCCCTTAAAGCTACCTCTGTCTTTCCATAACCTACGTCTCCACAAAGCAATCTATCCATAGGTCTAGTGTTTTCCATATCTTTTTTTATTTCCATAGAAGATTTAAGTTGTCCCTCTGTTTCTTCATAGGGAAATAAATCTTCAAATTGATTTTGCCATGGAGTATCTGGAGAAAAAGCATGCCCTTCAAGACTTTCTCTCTTTGCATATAATTCCAACAACTCCTTAGCCATGTCTTCTACAGCTTTTTTTGCCTTGGTTTTTGTTCTTGCCCATTCCGAACTACTGAGTTTATTTATTTTCGGTTTAATGGAATCTGCACCTATATATTTTTGAATTAAATTCATTTGATCTATAGGCACATATAATTTATCATTTCCTCTATAATTAATAGTCAGATAGTCCTTTTTTACTCCTTGAATATCTAATTGTTCTATTCCTCTATATTGGCCTATCCCATGATTTTCATGGACCACATAATCTCCAATATTTAAATCAGAAAAAGTTATAGTAGATTTTGGCGTTTTTTTCCCTTTTCTAGCTCTTTCTTTTCTAGAACCATAGATTTCATTGTCAGAAATAAACACTAATTTAATTTGGGGATATTCAAATCCTCCACCAATACTTCCAGCTATAATAAATGCTTGGCTGGATTTAATCTCTCTATTTTCATCTTCTACATAAGTAGCTTCAAAACCTAAGTCCATTAGAGTTTCTTCTAATCTTCTACCTCTATCTTCTGTACCTGAAAAAAGAATTATTTTATATCCCCGATATTTATAATAGTCTAATTCGTCTTTTAATAATTCTAAATTATTGTGAAAAGATTGAATGGATTTAGATGAAAAATTAAATATGGATTCTGGATTAAATAATGGACTTTGTTTCAATAATTCTGTGTTTACTATAAGATTCTTTCTTTTAATATCCTCTACAATTTCCATAAACTCATATTTAATTTCCCCATGACCTGAAAGGGCTTCCCCTACTTCTAATTTATCCCCTAGTTTAAAGCGAAAATCCTCTTCTATGGATTTATTTCTTTCTTCAATTCTCTGGGGTTCATCTATGAATACTAGGGAATCCTCTCTTAAATAATATAATAAACTAGATAAATTTTCTTGAGGGATATAGGGTATAAGCATATCTATATTGGAAATGTGAGATTTTTCCTTTAACTCTTCTAGAATTTCACCAAATTTATATTCTATATTTTCCTTTACCCTAGAACCTTCCTCCAATTTCTTTATACTTTTTTCTATGTCTTTTTCTAAGCTTATTATAATATCTTCTCTAAATTCATCTAGTATAAAAATTTCCTTAGCTGGGGATATAAAAACTTCTTCAATATTCTCCAAAGATCTCTGAGTTTCTAACTCAAAAGTTCTAATAGAATCTATCTCATCATCAAATAATTCAATTCTATAGGGATGATCATTATTAGGAGGAAATATATCAATTATTCCACCTCTTATACTAAATTGGCCTACTCCTTCTATCATGGTTTCTCTGGCATAGCCAGAAGATATAAGCTTTCTAGTAAATTCTTCTAAATCTAATGTACTATTCATATCAATGTGAATACAATGTTTTTTGAATAAATCTATTACCATTAATTTATCTAATAGGCTTTCTATAGATGCTACTAAAATTATTTCTTCTTCTTGAGTTAATCTAGAAAGTACTTTTAATCTTTGATTTAATCTTTCAGAGCTGATTGCATCGACTTTGTAAAAAAGCATTTCTCTAGTAGGAAATATTTCGACTTTATTTTCATTGAAATTTTTTATATCTTCATAGATTTTTTTTGCTCTTTTTTCATCATAGGTAATTATTAATACTTGTCTATCTGTATGCTGATTTAGTCCATAGACCATATGACCTATGCCCTGATTTATAATACCATGGGTAGATATAGGACTTCTATTATTTTCTATATCTTCTAAAAGGCTCTTATAAGATGCTAAATTTTTTAATGGGTCTATAAACATACTTTTCATATTATCAGCTCCTTAGATAACTGCTTTAAGCCCAGGATTAATTCCTAGGCTTAATTTATTTTAATTAAATTGATTCATAGCTATATCTATATCATCTTTTATAATGGTTTCTATAGCTAATGCTGCATTTTCTATTGTAATTTCTATTTCGTTTCTTTCCTCTTTTGTAAATTTATCTAGAACAAAATCTGCCAAATCTTGATTTTCCTTTGGCTTACCTATCCCAATCTTTATTCTAGGAAAATTATCGTCTTGTAGGTGATAAATAATGGATTTTAATCCATTATGAGTTCCTGCACTGCCTTTTTTTCTTATTCTTAATTGCCCAAATCCTATATCCACATCATCTACTATTACAATTATATTCTCTATAGATAATTTATAAAAATTGCATAGTTCCATCACTGCTATACCACTGTTGTTCATATAGGTTTGAGGTTTCATAAGTAATACCTTTTGACCATTTATAAATCCTTCTCCATACACAGACTTAAATTTTATCTTATTTATTAGAATATTATTCCTTTTAGCTAGTAAATCTATGGTATTAAAACCTATATTATGTCTAGTATTAGCATATTCTTTGCCTGGATTACCTAGACCTATAATCACTATCAATATATCACCTCTACTAATCAAATAACATACTTACAGATCTATTTTCATGAATTCTTCTAATAGCTTCTGCAAATATAGGTGCCACACTAACCACTTCAATTTTACTACCGTTTTTCTCTTCTGACGACGGAATAGTATCTGTTATTATAAATCTTTCTATAACAGAAGATTCTATTCTTTCAATAGCTGGCCCAGATAAAACTGGATGGGTAGCACAGGCATATACTGATTTTGCACCAAAATCCTTTAATACTTGAGCTGCCTTAGTTATAGTACCAGCAGTGTCTATTATATCATCTACTATTACTACATTTCTACCTTCTATCTCTCCTATGACATTCATAACTTCAGAAACATTTGCCTTAGGTCTTCTCTTTTCAATAATAGCTATAGGTAAATCTAATAAATTGGCAAAATTTCTAGCCCTAGTTACTCCACCTAGATCTGGAGATACTATAACAGTATCCTTATCTACAATTCCTTTAAAGTGTTCAGCTAAAATTGGCACTCCTGATAAATGATCTACTGGTATATTAAAATAACCTTGAATTTGACCTGCATGAAGATCCATAGTTACAACTCTATTTACTCCAGCCACAGTTAATAAATCTGCCACAAGCTTTGCAGTAATGGGTTCCCTTGCCTTAGTCTTTCTATCTTGTCTAGCATAGCCATAATAAGGTATTACTGCATTAATTCTTCCAACAGATGCTCTTTTAAGAGCGTCTACAAGTATTAAAACCTCCATTAAATTATCATTTACTGGTGAACAAGTAGGTTGTATTATAAATACATCTGCACCTCTAGCAGTTTCATCTATATTTACAAAAATTTCCCCATCGCTGAATCTTCCTACCTCGCAACAACCAAGCGGAACATCCAATTCCTTACAAATATCCTTTGCCAATTGTTTATTGGCATTTCCTGAAAAAACTTTAATCTTACCTCTTTGCATATCCATATTTAAATTCCTCCTATAGTTTATTTATTAGTCCTATAATCTTTTTTATCTACCCATCCTTCTATATTTACTTGTTTTGCCCTAGCAATGGATAGATTACCTTCACCTACTTCTTCAGTAATAGTAGAACCAGCTGCCACATAGCCCCATTCCTTAACTACAACAGGTGCCACTAAATTAGCATTGCTTCCAACAAAGGCATTGTTTTCTACTATGCTTCTAAACTTTTCTTTACCATTATAATTTACAAATACTACTCCACAGCCAATATTAACATTTTTCCCTACATCCGCATCTCCAATATAGGCCAAATGTCCTGCTTTAGAGTTGTCCCCAATTGTAGAATTCTTGACTTCTACAAAATTTCCAATTCGGACATTTTTACCCAAATGACTATTGGGCCTCAAATGTGCATAGGGTCCTATATTACATTTGTCATCTATGGTACTATCTGTAATAGTAGAAGAATATATATGAACTTTATTGCCAATTTTACTATTTTCTATTCGAGAATTTTCTCCAATTATACAATCTTCACCTATAATTGTATTAGCTGTAATTATAGCTCCTGGATATATTATACTATCTCTTCCAATCTTTGCACCTGATTCTATATAGGTATTTTCTGGATTTATAATAGTAATACCATTTTCCATATATTTTTCATTAATTCTTTGCCTCATAATTTTTTCACAAAAGGCCAATTGGACTTTTGAATTTATTCCATAGATTTCATCTGGATTGTCTATTAAAAAAGCCCCTACTTTCTGATTTTTAGCCTTTAGTATAGCAATTACATCAGTTATATAATATTCTCCTTGGGCATTGTCATTGTCAATCTCGCCTAATGCTTCCTTTAAATCCTTTCCTTTAAAACAATATATACCAGAATTTATTTCTTTTATCTGTAATTCCTCTTCTGTAGCATCTTTTTGTTCTACAATTTTTGAAATTTCTCCATTTTCATTTCTAATAATCCTACCATATCCCGTTGGCTCTTCTACATATGCAGTTAATACCGTGCCTTTATATTCATTCTCCTTATGATAATCTAAAAGTTTTTCTATGGTTTCACTACTTATTAGAGGAGTGTCTCCATATAATATGAGAACATTTTCATCATCTTCAATATGATTTATGGCCTGCATTACTGCATATCCAGTTCCATAAGGATATTGTTCTCCCATAGGTTGAGTTTTAAATATTACATCTTCGTCCTTAAAATATTCTCTTACTTCATCTCCGCCATGGCCAACTACTACATAGTTTTTTTCTACATTGGCAAATTTGCTAGCATCTATTACATATTCTAATATGGGTTTTCCACATATTTTATGTAATACTTTAGGAGTTTTAGATTTCATCCTAGTTCCCTCTCCTGCTGCCAATATAATGGAAATATTCATATTAACACCTCGTTTTAAATTTATCTATCCAAATTATATTTTAACCTATTTAATCTATATGTCTACAGTAAAACAGGATTTT
>CAZMBD010000088.1:0-9134 GCA_964564325.1 uncultured Clostridiaceae bacterium | reverse complement strand
TTTTAATCTTAAAGTATTCTTGCTTGTTTATTAGCTTTTCACTTAATAATTGCCTGAGCATGGCAAGCTGGATGCTGTATTCTAATATGCCATTCATCTATTCTTCCTCCTTTAAAAATTGCTATCAAGACTTTCTTTATTCTCATAAGACTACTTAGGTCCCCCTATATATAACAGTGAAAATATGACTTACTTGATTCGTTATTTTTAAAAAACCAAGAAAGATTAAATAAAAATGAACACAGAAAAAACGACTGACCAAAGAATTTTCATCCTTAGATTAGTCGCCCTGATTAATAAAATTATTGTAAAAACCTTAATAGCAAGCACAGTAAGTGTAGACACACTTACAAGAAAATAGAAGAAGCCAGCCTTTTTTAGACTTGTTTCTTCTACCCAATTTTCTACTTGTTCTTATCAGAATGATTTAGGGGATCCCCTAAGACCCTCTTAAAATAAAAAGCGATTAAGTATATTAAACTTAATCGCAAATTTATATTAATTGTCAGAGTTAAAAATAAAAAACTAATTATCCTCAAAAATAAATCCAGCTATTCTTTTTGCAATTTTTTCAGTCATCATTTTTATATCATCTTTAGTCCAGATGGGGTTAGCAATATTAGAATATGTTTTTACAATGGATGAAGCAAGAGCAAAGTTACTATCCTTGTAACCCTTTTTAGTTTTTACTGAGTTTTGGATTTTAGTTCTAAACCATGCATTACCAATAGATCTATTTATATTTTCCTCTAATAAAATTTTATTACCTAGTTTGTTAACTGTAGCAAGAAACTCATCCTTGTTTTCTATTCCTGCATCCACCTGAATTTGTGAAATGTTTTGTCCACTTCTAGGCATAATATGCTCAATTTCATATTTCTCAGGTAATACAAATTCTATGTTATTTTTTATGGAAAATAAATATTCATTAAGGACTACTAACATATTTTTATTATATTCTAGTATATCTTTTATAATCTCTTCCCTGTCCTATTCTTTTGATATATGACTTACAATATCATTTTTTATTTCATTTATTGAAATATCTATATCCACTAGTTTAATATTTAAAGCAAATAAAAAGCTTTTGAATTTAGAGTTTGAATATCCTATATCTACAGGTTCTAATACTGTGAATAATTTAAGTATTATTTCAGTGAATTCTATAACCATACCTTCATTTATTTCTTCTATGCCGTAACGCGACAAATAAGCCATTAAATATAGTTTAATATTTTCATTAAATCTTAAGAGTAATTTAATTATATTATAATCTTTTATTTTAGACCAAGTTTGGGCTATGGATAGCAGGTTCTCATTTAGCGTTAAAGGATCTTCTAATAAGCTTTTTTCTTCCTCTGTATAGTACCTTCTTAGACCTGGGGTGGTTACGCTTATTGAGCCTTTTTCTGATACATAACTTTTATCTCTCGCCCTTTGAATATACATAAACTGCATAAGTACGCCATCTAAATCTACAATTTTTTCTTGTTCTAAGGCTATAACAGTTTTCTTTAATTCTTCCCACTTACTATTAAATTCTTCTCTCTAGTCTTCTGCATTTGAATATAATTTAGCTGATATTATATCTGCATCTAAGAGTGGCATACCATCAGAGTTTAAAGAGTTGAACATAGTTATAGCTTGCTCAACATTCCAACTTCTAATTTCTATAATTTCTGATTTATTTAAAACATATTCCGAAAAAACATTTATATTAGAGGCAGATAATTCAACTAGTTTATTATAAAAAAACTTAAAGTTTCTAAAATAATTAGTATATTTATTATCTTTCTGCTTATAGGGTATTTTTGCAACTTTTTCTTCGGCTCCTTTATAGTCTGGAGAACTTAATATCTCTTTTAACTCAGATTTGTATAATTCATTTATAGAATAATTTAAAAGAATTTCCTTTTCTGTTACCTTTGTAAAATCCTCTAATATATCAAATATTTCTTCATCACTAGCTTTATAAAGAATTTTTAACACTGTATTTCTTTTCATTGTAAGGACAGAATTAAGTTTTTTGGAATCTGGATCATGAGAAATTTCTTCTATTGCGGTATTGAGCCTAATTAATAACGCTTTTAACAATAAAATAAAAGTAGTAGTTCTTTGCTGTCCATCAATTAAACTTAATTTCTTATCATCTTCTTGACAATTTATAATTATAGTACCAAAGAAATAGGGGTCATTTACCTCTGCTTCCATAAAGTTTTCTATATCTTGCCATAGTTTATCACAATGTTTAATTTCCCATGAGTATGCCCTTTGATATTCTGGAATTATAAATTTTGATAAGCCTTCTAATTTTAGATATTCACCAATAGTTTTTAGTTTTGGATCAATATTTTTGCCAATTTAATAACCTCCCTTGCCTTCTTTTCTAATAAAAATATTCTCTACTCTCTGTCCAATGCTCACATTGTTTCAATACTATTTCCAGAGCTTCTCTTACTCCTTCTGGAGGATACTTGTACTTTCTTAGGAGTCTTCTTACAATGGATCTCATCTTAGCTCTGCCAGATTCTTTATATTGCCAGTCAATAGATTCATTATCTTGTAGCTCTTTAGTTAATTCCTTAGCCATCTCTATTAAAATATCATCTTCATAAAAATCTTTTACTGCCTGTGGAGATGTAATTGCATGGTAGAAGGAGGTTTCTTCCTTAGTTAGTCCTATTTCTTCTCCAATCTTATCTGCCTTGACTATATCCCTAGCTAGATCTAGAAGCTCATCTATTACCTTATTTACTTCATTATCATGGTGCTGGCGAATAAATTCGTCAAGACTCTCCGCATTATCTATTTGTATCTGCCTATAGTGGTCCATTATTCTTTTCATTTTTTTAGAAAATTCTTCTGACTTAACTATGTTGGTCCTTGAATAAAGCTTAATTTCTTCCCTTAGAAGTTTATTCATCAGTTCTACTGCTAGGTTTCTTTGCTTCATCATAGCTACACTCATAAGGAATTCCTCATCAAATAAGGAAAATTCCCTGTCTATATCTGAGAAGAGATTTATTACTCCTTCAGACCTTATAGAGTTTTCTAAAAGCTCTTCTATCTGCCTATTAATTTCTTTTAAGGATATCTGGCCATCTTTTTTAATCCTACTTACTCCTATTCTAATAGCTTCAATAAAGGCTGCTTCTCTTTGTTCTTCCCTACTGGTTATAGAAGAGCAAAGGCTATGGGCCTGTCTTAATATATAAGATTCCTCTTTGAAGGATTTTTGCTTATCCTCATTAAATTTATATATATGATTTATACCTTCTGTTATAAGATCAGACCTATCTTTAGGGCTTATGTCTTCATCGAATATAGGAGTATATTTAAGCCCGAAAAGAAATTCATTCCTACACACTTCTAGTTTCTCCTGAAATTTTGGATAGGCCTTTTCTCTAATATCTGGGTTAGAATAATTCTCTTTGTCCCTTCTTGTATAGTCAGACATAGCATCCTTGAGAGCCTTGGCTATACCTATATAGTCTACTACTAGGCCACCTTCCTTATCTTGGAAAACTCTATTTACTCTAGCTATAGCCTGCATTAGGTTATGGTCTCTCATAGGTTTAAATACATACATAGTAGCTAAACTCGGCACATCAAAACCTGTTAGCCACATATCTACCACTATAGCAATCTTCATTGGGTCATCATCATCTTTAAATTTTCCTGCTAGTTCCCTCTTATAGTGGTTGTTGCCTATGATATCCTTCCAATCTTCCGGATCATTATTATTGCCTGTCATAACCACCCTAACCTTTTCTTCCCATTCTGGTCTAAGGTCTAAGAGTTTTTTATATATCTTCATGCCAATAGGTCTAGAGTAGGCTACTATCATAGCCTTACCTGTTAATAAATGGGCCCTATCTTCTTCATAGTGTTTAAGTATATCCGTTCCCAAGCCATCTATTACAGTTTCTGAACCTAAGATAGATTCTAGTTTGCTTAGTTGTCTCTTACTTTGGTCTATATCCTCTTCCCTAGCATGAAGGGCTAATTCTTTATATTTTTCATCTATCTCTTCTAAGATGGATTCATTTAAGCCTAGGTTAATTACCCTATTTTCATAGTAAATAGGTTTAGTTGCTCCATCTTCTACAGATTGAGTCATATCATATATATCTATGTAATTTCCAAAGACTTCTTGGGTATCTTTGTCTTCAGACTCTATAGGCGTTCCTGTAAAGCCAATATAGGTGGCATTTGGTAAAGAATCCCTAATAATTCTGGCCATACCTACCCTTATATTTCCATCCTTGTCCATTCTCTCTTTTAGGCCATACTGGCTTCTATGGGCCTCATCAGCTATTACAATAATATCTTTCCTATCACTTAAAGGAGAATCTGACTCAGAAAACTTCTGCATGGTTGTAAAAAATATTCCATTAGCCAGTCTCCCATCTAGTATTTCCTTAAGATTATCTCTAGATTTAGCCTGGATAGGTGTTTGTCTTATAAATTCTTTTACTCTGGAAAATTGACCAAAAAGCTGTTCATCTAGATCATTTCTATCTGTTATAATCACATAGGTGGGATTGCTTAAGTAGGAGTTTAAAAGTTTTGTATAAAATACCATGGATAAAGATTTTCCTGATCCTTGGGCATGCCAAAAGACCCCACCCCTACCATCTGTTTTAGTAGCTTTTAGGGTTGAATTTACAGCCTTTCTAACTGCATAGTATTGGTGGTACTGGGCCATTATCTTTATATCCTGAGGAGTTTTGTTTTCAAACATTAGGAAGTTTTTAATTATATCTAAAAGCCTTGATTTTTCTAAAATACCCTTAAAAAGCACATCATAAGCTGCATATCTAGTATCCTCGTAGGACCCATCTACAGTCTTCCACTCCTTATACCATTCTTCACTGGAAGAAATAGTCCCTGCCTTGGAATAGGTATGGTCTGATATAATATTAAAGGCATTGTAGACAAAAAGTTCTTCTATATCTTTTTGGTAGTTTTTTATTTGCCTATAGGCTGAAGATATGTCCGCACTTTCTGATGAGCCTGATTTTAGCTCCATAACTACTAAGGGAAGCCCATTTACAAAGAGGACTAGGTCAGGCCTCCTGTTTTGATGGTTTCCGGCTACAGTCCATTGATTGGTTATAACAAATGAGTTCTTATCAAGATTTTCTTCCTTAAAATCTATGAGATAGACTAGGGAGGTCTTTTCTTGACCATTCTCCATATAACTTACTTCCATTCCATTTTGGAGCCAATTCATAAATATTCTGTTCCTTTGAATCAGGCTACCTACATCTATATTTTGCAAGTTAAAAATAGCTGAGTCTATTACATCCAAAGGTAGATTAGGGTTAATCCTAGCCAAAGACTCATAGAGGGCTCCCATATAAAGTGGATCTTTATATGAGTCTCTTTCTATGTTCCCAGCAGGTGTATAGGTATAACCTAGGTCTTGGATTACTTCTAGAATTGCTCCTTCATATATATCTTCTGTAAATTTCATAGGCCTGTCCCTCCTTTTTAACCCTCCAAATCTATTCCAACTACATTTTCGATTTTAAAGAAATCTTCATACACTTTAATGTTAAATTCAAATCTTTCTATAATTTCAAACTTTTCTCCTGCAATTTTCTTGTTTTCTAGCTCAATATTACAATCTATAACCAAAATCATTTTATCCTCATTAATAAATTCTATCTCCTTTATTTCTTTATCCAACAACTCATTGTATCTAATAAATTTTTCTCTTATATTTATATATTTACTTACAGTATTTTCTAATTCTTCTTCAAATTCTTTACTATCATACCACTCATAAAAAAGCCTCTCTAGCTTTTTATCATAAGAGACAGTATCAAGCTTAGTTGTCGGCACCTCACCAATTACATTAAATATTTCTTTGGTAATATTATTTAACACTGTTGATTCTTCTTATTTTTTTATAATGTGTATTTTTACACCAAAGCGATTCTCAAACTCTTGAGACAAAGTCTCGTTAAACTCTTTATCCTCTGAAAGAAAAACAATATTTACATGAGGATGGTTTTCCTTGTATTTAAGTATGCTTTCCCATATTAAGGCATCTTTAAATCCTTTATCTGATTCCTTGTCTTTTCCCTCAAAAGGTGGTTTTTTATAAAAGGCTCTTAGGGTGATAGCTTCAAGATTACATTCTCCAAATGGAATCTCTATAACTTGAACAGTTGAACTTTTATTAATTTCATTTATATATTTCTGAGACTCTTCTCTTACAGTATTTTCATATTCTTTATAAAAATTATCTCTATCGTTTACCTTTATTTCTAAAATTTCAGAAGGTAATAGATATGCATCTGCTATTTTAAAGATTTTGTTAACCTCTGCTCTTAATTTTCCTATTCTTTGCATTATTATTTCATTATAGACTACCTCAGGTATCCCTACCTTTACATATTCATATATGTCTAACTTTTCAATAGTACTTATTAAGTTATGAAATGGGCTATTAAGAGTAAATTTCCTAAAGTCCCCACCACTCTTATAACTATTATACAAATAATTTGAATCTAGAATAATAATATAATGGTTTGGTTCTAAGCTCTTCTTTGTTTCTTCTTTAGGAGGAACTTTAACTTCGTCCGATGTTCTTTTTTCATTTTCTATTTGTGTTACTTGCTTATCTTCAGCTCCCACTTGATTTAATAATACTGTAATCTTATCCAACATATCTATAACATTATCTTTTTCTATTTCTTTTTCAAACAAATATCTTCTGATTTCAGACCTTATGCTAGCTTTTACCGAATCCTTAGTATACCAATCTAATACAAAATGTTTTTCAATGCCTTTTATTAGAGACTGAAACTCATTATCTTCAGAATCAGATATGCTATAACCATATAGTATCTTTTTCAATTCATCTACTACATTAATTTCTATATCCTTTAACATTTACTCACCACCATTATCATCTAATAATGTTCTTAACTCCCCCGACATTAATTTAAGTAACAAAGTATCTCTCAATTGTGATAATTTTTGAATTTCATTTCTGTTTTTAACAATACTTGTATAAAAAGGTTCAACAATCATATTAAATTTTTCCAAGATAGAACTTTCAGGTATTCTTACTTTTATCTTATTGATATTTTCGTTGTTTATAGCCTGCATTGTTGTACCCATACATAAATTATTTTTTGTTGAATCAAAAATTTCACTTTGTATATAGGTCCATAGATAATATATAGTATTCTCCGTTCCTTGAATTCCTGCAAACCCTGTTGAAAATATATAATTTTCTTTCAAAATATTATCTTTTTTATCGACAAATATTAACTTCCTACTATCCTTCATTTTAGCGAACCAAATAGTATTAGATTTTGGTTGCATATTAGCTCTACTAGGTTTATCTTTTTGAGTAATAAAGGTATCACTATTAACTATATTTGTCCCATTTACATCAGCTGTTGCTAAGTAAATCTTTTCCCCAGTAAATTCATCTATTCCAGAAGAAATCAATTCTCCTAGGCTACTATTGCCTAGTTTTCCAACTTTCCATCCCTTAGGTATCATACCTAATTCTGATTCTTCCATTTCCCCACCTGATGATTTATAAGGATTGCCATTTTCATCCGGAAATTCAAAATCTATAAACCAGTGTTTAAAAATAGCCTGGGATTGAGCTTCTAGATTTTGATTTATTTGATTGTTTAATTCTATTTTATTATCTAGAACTGATAGGGTATCTGCTATAGTTTTTTGCTCAAGCAGAGGTGGGAGATTGATATCAAGGTTTTCTAATGTGCTTTTAATTATGGTATTAAATACTGATCCATGTCCTTGTTGTCGTAATCTATCTATATCATACTTCATAAAATAATATAAATAATCACTGTCTAAAAATAATTTATTAGTCCGTATTCCATAGCATGACTGGTTAAATGTCATAGGAGTTCTTATCATAGCTAATTTCCCTACAGTTCCTCTTGCAGATACTATAAGATCGCTAGTATATAAAAAATTAGTACTACTTTTATTAAATCCTTCTTTCGTTATTTTTTCTTCTGTTATATCTATATGTTTTTTATTATTAGGAAAATCTTTTATAGATATCCACGGTATATCTCCATTCCAATAGCTCTCTACTTTTCTTTTTGGAGTTCCACCACTTATAATTTGAATTATTCCTCCTAGCTTAACTTCCGTCCATCCCTCTGGTAACTTATATGTCATAGCCTATCACCTTCAGTCTCTCTTTTATCTCATCTTCTAGTCTATGACCTTCTTCAAATAAATTAGATAATTCAGATGTAAGACCTTCCATCTTTTCTTCAAAGGGGATTCCATCATCTTCCTCTTCTTCTATGCCTACATATCTGCCTGGGGTTAGGACATAGTCATGTTTGCCTATCTCTTCCAAACTAGTTATGGCTGAATAGCCTTGGACTTCTTCCAATTTTCCATTTATAAAATTTTTATAAGTATCAGCAATTTTATATATTTCTTCTTCTCTTAGGTCCCTATGAGCTCTGGTTACCATAACCCCCATATTTCTTGCATCTATAAAGAGGGTCTTGCCTTTCTGTTTTTTATCCTTATTTAAAATCCAAAGGGACACTGGAATTCCTGTTGAATAGAATAACTGAGTAGGCATGGCCACTATACATTCTACAAGATCATCTTTTATTATATTTTCTCTAATTGTCCCTTCCCCTCCAGTTTGACTGGATAGGGAACCATTAGCTAAGACCATTCCTATTTTCCCCTTGGGTGAAAGATGGTAGATCATATGTTGTAGCCAGGCAAAGTTGGCATTTCCTTGTGGTGGTGCTCCGTACTTCCATCTTTTATCTTCCGACAGTCTATCTCCTCCCCAATCTGACATATTGAAAGGGGGATTGGCTAGGACAAAATCTGCTCTTAGGGTTGGATGCTGGTCATTAAAAAATGTATCTGCATAGGTTTCTCCTAGGTCTGCTTCTATTCCTCTTATGGCTAGATTCATTTGGGCTAATTTCCAGGTTGTAGGGTTGGCTTCCTGTCCAAAAACAGATAAATCTCTTATGGAACCATGATGGTTTTCTACAAATTTAGCTGACTGCACAAACATACCTCCAGCTCCACAAGCAGGGTCTATGTTCTTACCGTCTTTGATACAATTCTGAAAACCTAGATTGTGT
>CAZMBD010000087.1:0-9201 GCA_964564325.1 uncultured Clostridiaceae bacterium | reverse complement strand
AATTTTTCGTCAAAAAATTCTTTTACAATTTTTTGATTTTCATATACTTGCTTGTTTAATGAATCAATCCATTGACCTCCATTTTCGTAGGCTATTTCACAAGCTTTAGCTGATATTGCATTCACTACATCGTAAGGACTTGCCTCAATACCTTCTTTAAATTTAGCTCTTAAAGTTTCATCAGATATAATTATATTAGCATTTGGCACCCCAGCAAGATTGAATGATTTTGTGGCAGAAGTACATGTAATCGTTATTTTTGCTGCTTCAGCTGATATATTTGCCAATACTGTATGCTCCTTACCAGGCATTATTAAATCCTGATGAATTTCATCACTTACTATAGTTAGATTATTATCAACTGCTATTTGTACAACCTTTTCCAACTCCTGTTTCATCCAGACACGCCCCACTGGATTATGAGGACTACAGAAAATTATCATCTTTGCCTTATCCATTTTTGCATTTTCTTTAAGGTTTTCAAAATTTATTTCATAATATCCTTCTTTTTCTATCAGTGGGCTACGAATTATACGTCTGCCATAATTTTCTATAATAGTGTAAAATGGATTATATATAGGTGTCATTACAATAATACCATCGCCAGGTTCTGTAAATGTTTTAACTGCACCTGCTACTCCATCTAGGACACTATTCATGCCTATAATCCATTCTTTTTCAATTTTCCAATTGTGTCTATTTTCCATCCAACCAATAACAGCTTTATAATAACTCTCTCCTCTAGCAGTGTAACCCAATACTGCTTCATCTAAAAATTCTTTCAATCCTTTATTTATTTCAGGAGCCAATGGAAATTCCATGTCTGCTACGGTAAATGGAACAACATTTGAACTTACATCTGGCTTTATCATCTTCATAGCCTTCCATTTTAATGAATCTGGTCTTTCTAAAACTGTATCAAAATTATATTTCATATTAATACCCCCAAATTAATATTTAGTTCAACTTAAGTCTATTATAACATTTTAATAAATGATGCAATTCGTGTATAAAGTATATCTATAAAATTATCTTTTCTATACATATAATCTATTTAACTTTTTGGCCAAAAAATGATACCTTATAATTTGCACGAAAATAATATTAAAATTATAATAACAAAATTTTGAGGGATTAATATGAAAATTAAATTAGAGAACATTTACAAAAAATTTGATACCATTACTGCTGTTAATAATTTAAATTTAGAGATAAACGATGGAGAATTAGTATCTATATTAGGTCCAAGTGGATGTGGTAAAACCACTACATTATTTTTAATTGCTGGACTATATAAACCTACTTCTGGAAACATTTATTTTGGAAATCAATTGGTTACAGATGTAGAGCCAGAGAATAGAGGAATAGGAATGGTTTTTCAAAACTATGCTCTCTATCCTCATATGACTGTACTTAAAAATATTATGTTTCCTTTGAAAATGCAAGGAATTGATAAAAAAGAAAGAAAAAAACTAGCTGTAGAAATGGCAAAGTTAACAAAGATTGAAGAACTATTAGATAGAAAACCTTCTCAATTATCAGGGGGTCAACAGCAAAGGGTAGCCATTGCAAGAGCATTGGTTAAAAAACCTAAAATTTTATTATTAGATGAACCATTATCTAATTTAGATGCAAGACTAAGAATTGAAATGAGAGAAGAAATAAGAAGGATACAAAAAGAAATAAATATAACTACTGTCTTTGTTACACATGACCAAGAAGAAGCTATGAGTATATCCGATAAAATTTTGTTAATGAAAGATGGAGTATTTCAACAATACACTACACCCAAAGAAATGTACACCAATCCAGCTAATAAATTTGTAGCTAAATTCTTAGGTAATCCTCCTATTAACTTCATTGAGGGTATAGTTAATGAAGACAAAAAACATGTTAAATTAAAAGAAAGTAATATAATTTTAAATCTATCTAAGTATTTAAAAAATAAAGAATTAAAAACAAACGAAATAACTTTAGGAATTCGTCCTGAAGATTTTATAATTACTACTAAAGAAAATGCTATTTTCTCTGCTGATGTTAAAAGTATGCAAATTATGGGGAAAGAAATTTATATAACAGCTAATATAGATAAAAATATTAAAATTACATTAATAACTTCATGGGACTTTGATATAAACGTCGGAGACAAGCTTTATTTAAATGTTAAAAACATACACATATTTTAACTTTGCGGGGAGGTTTTTTATTGAATACTAAAAACACTAAAAGCTTATTAAAAAACAATACTATAAAAGGTCTATTATATTTATCC
Organism: uncultured Clostridiaceae bacterium; assembly: GCA_964564325.1. Taxonomy (GTDB): domain Bacteria; phylum Bacillota; class Clostridia; order Tissierellales; family Tepidimicrobiaceae; genus JAAZMA01. The sequence continues at coordinate 6,929 of CAZMBD010000087.1, read as the reverse complement.
CCTGCTCTATTAATCTTATTGATATTTAAAATCTATCCCATAGTAAAATCCTTCAATATGGCTTTTTATACTGACTTTGACTATTTGACAGGAGAAGTATATGAAAGGGGCTTGGATAATTTTCAATATGTCTTAACAGACCCAGATTTTCATCTTGCACTTAAAAATACTTTTTTCTTCGTGCTTGGAGTAGTGCCTTTATCCATAATAGTATCTTTAGGATTTGCTCTTTTATTAAATTCTAAAATAAAATTTGGTAATTTTTTTAGGAGTATATATTTTTTACCCTTTGTTACTTCTACCGTAGCCGTATCTATTATATGGAGATGGATTTTTAACGGAGATTATGGCTTAGCTAATTATGTAGTAATGCTTTTAGGAGGCAAAAAAATACATTGGCTAACAAATCCAAAATTGACAATACCCATACTAGTTCTTTTTAGCGTATGGAAAGGCATGGGATATAAAATAATTATATTTTTAGCTGGATTACAAAATATTGATAAGAAATACTATCTCTCAGCAAAAATTGATGGTGCAAACAAATGGAAAACATTTACTAATATTACATTACCTTTACTTACACCCACTATATTTTTCGTATCCATTACTTCTGCTATTGGTGCTTTTAAAATATTTGATGAAGTATTTGTACTATATAATACCAGCACTGGACCTTTAAAAAGTGGTTTAACCATTGTATATTATATATTTAATAAATTTTACAGGCATTGGCAATTTTCTATTGCTTCAGCAGCAGCCTTTGTTTTGTTTATAATCATATTCATTTTTACTTTAATACAATTGAAAATTGGAAAATCAAAATCTAATTATTGATGAAGGATGAATTTTATGAAAAAAACACTATCAAAATCTTTTATATACTTAGTACTCATAATAGGTGCTTTATTTATTCTAATACCTTTTATATGGATGCTTTCTACTTCATTAAAGCCATCTGATGAAGTACTTATTATGCCACCAAAATTTATTCCCTCTAAGTTTATGTGGGAAAATTATAAAATAGCTTTAGAATCTGCCCCCTTTAAAAGGTATTTTATTAATAGTTTAATAGTAACCATTTCAGTCACTATTGGTGAATTAATAACTACAATACTAGCAGCATATGCCTTTTCTAGAATAGATTTTAAAGGAAAAAATATTATATTTACTATATTGGTAGCAACGATGATGGTACCTAGTGAAGTATTAACCATACCTAATTTTGTAACTTTAAGTAAATTAGGATGGATTGATACATATAAAGCCCTTATAGTACCTTGGTGTGCTAGTATATATGCTATATTTTTACTTAAAGAACATTTTATGAGTATACCAGAAGAACTATATAAAGCTGCTAAAATTGATGGATGTACTGATTTCAAATTTTTATGGACTATAATGGTTCCTTTAGCCAAACCAGCTATAGTAACCCTTATAATATTAAAAGTCATAGGTAGTTGGAACTCGTTTTTCTGGCCACTTATTGTAACTAATTCACAGGAAATGAGAACTCTTCCTGTTGCTTTATCTGCTTTTACCAACGAAGTTGGAACAGATTACAATATTTTAATGGCTGCAACTAATATGATAATTTTACCAGTAATGATTGTGTATATGATACTTCAAAAACATATAATCTCAGGAGTATCTAAATCAGGAATAAAAGGTTAATGGTTTTTATACACCTAATAGGCGTATAAAATAAAAATAAAAAATTATGGAGGTAATTTTTATGAAAAAACAATTTTTAGCATTAGTTTTAATCTTAGCCCTAACATTAGGACTAGTTGGGTGTAATCAAAAACCCGTTGACAAAGCAGATGAAAGTAAGGAAAATGTAGAAGATATTCAAAGTGAAAAAAATGAAGAAGAAATTGCAACAGAAATTACAGAACCAGTAGAAGTAGTATTCTGGCATGCAATGAGTGGAGAAAAAGAAGAAGTATTAACTACTTTAGCCGACAAGTTTATGGATGAAAATCCAAATATCAAAATTAACCTACAATTCCAAGGAAATTATAGAGAGTTGTTTGAAAAATTAATGGGAGCAGCTAAAGCAGATCAATTACCTACTATGACTCAAATCTATTGTAATAGATTATCCTGGTATGTAGATAAGGGATTAGTTGAAAATTTAAATCCTTATATTGAAAATGAAAAAATTGGCTTAAGCAAAGAAGAATTAGAAGATTATCCAAAATTATTCTTAGACGATGGTGTATGGGATGGTAATCAATATGCTATGCCATTTAATAAGAGTCAAATGGTTCTATATTACAATGTAGACATGTTCGAAGAAGCAGGACTAGAAGTGCCAAAGACATGGGATGAATGGAAAGATGCAGCAGAAAAATTGACTAAAGACACCGATGGCGATGGAGAACCTGATATATATGGTATAGTATTTGCTAATAATATATCCACAGACATAGCACCTTGGTTAAAACAAGCTGGTGGTATGACTATGAGTGAAGAAACAAATGAACTATTCTTTGATACACCTGAAACTAAAGAAGCTGTAGAATTTTTAAATGGTTTAATGCAAGCAAAAGTAGCTCGTTTAGCTGGAGAAGACAAATATGCAAATGTACCTTTATCTCAAGGTAAAGCTGCTATGTGTGTAGCATCTACATCTGCTATAAGTAATTTAGAGAAAGATACTCCAGATAATATAAGATGGTTTGCAGCACCACTTCCTGGACATAAAACTAATGATCAATTATATTATGGTACAAATGTTGCAGTATATAATACAGGAACACCAGAAGAAAAATTAGCTGCTTGGCTATTTGTAAAATTCTTAACTGAACCTGAAAATACTGCTTATTTAGCACAAAACACTGGTTATTTACCTGTTAGAAAATCTGCAAGAGAAACCGAAGAATATAAAAAATACTTAGAAGAAAATCCAATTAAAGCTGTAGGATTACAAAGTTTTGACATTGGATTCCAAGGTACAAGAAATATCGGTGGTATAAATGCACTAGATGTTCTAGGAGAAGAATTAGATTTAGTTTTTGCTGGTGAAAAATCTATAGACGAAGCCTTAAAAGATGCTCAAGAAAGAGGAACTAGAGCTTTAGAAGAAGCAAGGAAAAATTAATCATAACCACCCGTAAAACGGGTGGTTTACTTTTATTCAAGAAAATCCTTTAATTCTTTTATAAATTCTTTTCCCTTTTCTCCATCATGATAATCCATAGGTACATCTATAGTTTTAATTTTGATATTATGAGTATTCATTAAGTCCATTAATTCTTCCATAAAAACACCCTTTTCACCTCTAATTCCACAGGTAGGACTATGGTTTATACCAATCAGCCCTACTATTTCATATTCATTAGCTAAATACTCTTTCATAATATCTATTGCATCTTTGCCTATTTCTTTTGATAAATTTCTATAATCTATAGTATCGTATTCTATTTTAGTCATAGGCTTACGGCTTAATCCTAAATGCCTAAATTCTGGACATGGAAGCTGATGAATACCTATATCATACTCCATAATAGTTTCAATTATATCCTTATATGGCCCCTTAGCTCTTGCTAAAGGAGAAACTACAGTATTTTGATTCAATATGCAATGCGATATAAAAACAACCCTCTTACTTCTTTTCACTTTTTTACCTCTCTTTATTATTATTTATAATAGCTTTTTTATCCAAAAATAATAGCCATTATAGCTATGATATTATAATATCATAATTTAAAATCTTGTAAAACCCTATAAATAAGTGGGTATATGATATATAATATATATGATTATAAATAATTATTATATAAGGAGGCATACTATGAGCGATTTTTTAAAAAAAGCTAAATTTAATTTCATTATAATGGCAATAATATATATTGTATTTGGCCTAATGTTTATGATTCGCCCAAATACCACCAATAAAGTTATTGTCATTATATTAGGCATAATTATCACTTTATTTGGTATTTCTAAAATACTAACTCATATAAAATATGAAACTTATCAAAGATATGAAAATTTCAATCTAGGAACAGGTATTATTGCTTTATTAATAGGATTATATTTTCTAATAAAACCAGAAATAATAGTATCTATACTTGGTGCAATATTAGGATTTTTCTTATTCTTCCATGGAGCAATAAATTTTCAACACGCTTTCAATTTGAAAAGTATGGAATATAAAAAATGGTGGGCATCTGCTATATTTGGAATTATCGCTATTTGTTTTGGATTTTATGGCGTTATGAATCCTGCAGCTATATCTCCTGCATTTTCTATAGTCATTGGTATAGGTATGGTACTAAGTGGAATAAGTGATATATTTATGGTATATAAAATTTCATCTTATTTTAAATAAAAAATGAATAATTATATATTAAATAGACGTACAAAAAAATAGGACTTTTTTGTACGTCTATTTAATATACTTCCTATATTTTATTAAAACATCTCTTTGCCATATTAATCTTTCAAATATATACTAATATCTATTTTCAGCCAATTATCCATATGTTCCTTATCCTCTACTATGCCATATATTAATTTCCCTGCATCCATAAGTCTTGCCAATACTTCATTTTTATCCCTAGGAACATAGCCAATTTTATTTCCCTTTGAAAAGGCTTACCTAATTCTATATAGCCCCCTTTATTTATTATTTCTATTATGGCATCTTTTGTAGGCTTTTCTATATTACTCATATTGCACCTCAATTCAAATAATTACTTTTACTTGGCAATAATTCTAATAATTCCTTTTCAGACATTTCTAATATTAACTTTACTATTTCAATTTCTTCCTTCAATTCCTCTTGCTTTTCCTCGACTTTTTCCTCATCCATTAAAAATGCTTCCTGATTAAAAGGAAATTCTTTTTGAATAGTTTCAATTTCCTTAGAAATAGTATAAATCTTATTTTTAAAAAATTTAATTTTCCCTCTTAATTCTTCCATAGAATTTGTTTCTTCTACTTTCTCATTTTCCATAGCCATTTCATAAAAAATTTTAAGTAAATCCAAATCGCCTATTTCATAAGCATCCTTAGCTCTTTGCCATAAAGCTTCTTCTTTTCCTGTGATATTGGAATTTAAATCAGGATGTAGTTTTTTTGCAATTTCTATGTAAAGTCCTTTTAATTCTTTGGATTCTTCAATACTTAAATCCCTTAAATTACTTATTTCCTTAGCAATTTTAATATTTTCTGCCATCATTTTTAACTTGTCCATATATTCTTTATATTCCCAGTCTAATTGTTTTTCTATTTCTTCTTCATCTACTACTTCCTGATGATTGATTTTAGTCTGTATCATTTGAATTTTTCTATGGATTCGCAAAATTTTAGTTTCAATTTCAAAAAATTCATATTCATATTTCCCAATTTTATTTATGTAATCTGTTTGAAGTTTAATTCCCCTGTGCTCTATTAAATGATCTTTTGTTTCTATTAAACTAGCTAATTCTTCTTTTAAAATATTATATTTATCTATTAAAGATTGATACTTTGGATGAATTTGTAAATTTGACATGATATCACCTTCTTTTCTCTGATTATATATATTATATATTATAATTAAAAATTTTACTCTTTAAAACTACACACTTAAATTTAAATATTGATTAATTCCTCAATAAATAATACAATATATAGATATAACGCTATTTAAACTTTACAAATTATTAAATTAACTTAGGGGGAATGTATATGGCAAAATTTAAAGAACTATTTGCTCCAAAAGATTTAACTGAAGGTCCACCTTGGAAGCGTATTGTTGAATTTGCAATACCTATGTTGATTGGTAATATTGCTCAACAACTTTATAATACTGCCGACTCAGTTATTGTTGGTAAATATATAGGCGACAATGCACTTGCTGCAGTTGGTAGTGCAGGTCCCATATTAAATCTTTTACTCGTATTATTTGTAGGAATTTCCGTAGGTGCTGGTATAATGGTATCTCAATACTTTGGAGCTAAGGATAAAGAAAAACTTTCTCGTACCATTGGTACATGTATAACCCTTACTGCTATTTCATCAGTAATTATAATGATTATTGGGCCTATTATTACTCGACCATTGCTAACTCTTCTAAACACTCCAAATTCTATTATAGATTGGTGTACAGATTATCTTATTATTTATTTTGTTGGTATTGCTGGTCTTGCTTATTATAATATTTTAGCTGGTGTATTACGAGGTCTTGGAGATTCTGTATCAGCACTTGCTTTTCTACTTGTTTCTACAGCTTTAAATGTAGGACTTGATATTTTATTTGTTGCAAAATTTAATATGGGAGTTCCAGGCGTTGCTTTAGCAACTGTTATAGCACAATCAATATCAGCAATACTTTGTGTTATCAAATTAATTAATATGAAAAGTAGTTTTACTTTAAACTGGGAAATGCTAAAACTAAATAAAAAATATTCTTCTAAACTTATAAAACTAGGATTGCCTTCAGGCTTAACTCAGGCAATATTTTCCTTGGCAATGATCGTTGTACAATCTCTAACCAATAGTTTTGGAGAAATGGTTATAGCTGCTAATGTAATAATCATGCGTGTAGATGGATTCGCCATGATGCCAAACTTTTCTTTTGGAAATGCAATGACCACCTACACTGGACAAAATGTTGGAGCAAAAAAATTTGATAGAGTGGAAAAAGGAACTAAAGATGGCATTAAAATTGCTGTTGGAGTTTCCACCACTATAACAATTTTAATTTTAATCTTTGGCAAATACCTTATGGCTATTTTTACTAATACAAAGGAATTAGTTGATTTAAGTATGCATATGATGAGAATTCTTGCCTTGGGCTATATTGCAATGGCTATAACCCAATGTTTGTCTGGAGTTATGCGTGGTGCAGGAGATACTCTTACACCTATGTGGATTTCACTTCTTACTACAGTTGTCATCCGTGTACCTGTAGCCTATGGTCTTGCTTATTTAAC
>CAZMBD010000086.1:0-9217 GCA_964564325.1 uncultured Clostridiaceae bacterium | reverse complement strand
GCATTTTTGTAATCTCAATTTGATGTTTTCATAATATTTTTGACACTACCTTTTTTTGTAAATATAACTGACCTGCTCACATCTTTAAAGTTCTTTCATATTACAAAATATAATTTTTACCTATTACTACTAACTCACCCTAATACCTCAGATAATCTAAATACTTGCCATATTCCTCTAACCTGTCCCTAATCAACTCATCATTTGGGTCAAGCCTCATCGCATAATTAAAATAAGCCCTTGCCTTTTTAAAATCTTTCTTCTGGTCATATGCATGCCCCAATTTTTTTACTATATAAAGCATTCCAGGAGTCTTTTTGTTAATTTCCTCTAATATATCTATGGCATTTTCCTGTTCGCTATTTAAACCATAAGCACATGCTAGCCTATATCTGTAATTTAAGTCATCGGGATTTTTTGATACAAGTTTTTCGTAGACTTTGACTGCTTCCTCGTATCTTTTTAGTTCAAAGAATAGTTTTCCTTTTAAGTATAGAAGATTATCTTCTAGTGCTTCTCTTCTTATTCCTTCTACTTTTTCAATATCTATGCTTTTTAACACATCAATGCTATCAAAATATCTTCCCTGCTGAAAATACGTGTAGGCAGTGTGATATAATACATCAGCAGATTTATTTCCATTCTCATATTCCGTTTTTAGCAGTAATTCTGCTTTATCAAATTTTTTATTTTTATAGCATCGGATTACCCTCTCTAACCAATCACTACCCTCATACCTTATTACTTCAGGCCCTTCACTGTAGGAAATAATACTGTTATTTTCATTCTTCAATACCTCTTTAAAATCCCTTTTTATATCTTGCACATTTTGATATCTTCCCTCAGGGGTTCTTTCAAGTAACTTCATTATAATTTTTTCAACAGATTCAGGTATATTATCATTTATTTCTCTTGGCCTAGGATAAGGCATATTATTAATTAATTGATTAGCAGTTTCATGTGGTGTCCTGCCAGTTAAAAACTTATATAAAAGCACTCCCAATCCATAAATATCAGAATTCAGATATCTGCGGTTTGAACCAGCAACTTCAGGAGCCATATATGCCCAAGTTCCTCCACCATCAATTGTTTTTATAAATAAGTCTTCTATCAGTTTGCTTGTGCCAAAATCAGTTATTTTGACTGTTGTCCCATCCGTTAAGATATTTTGAGGTTTAATATCCCCGTGGCAGATATTTTTTGAATGAATATACTCTATTCCATCAAGTATCTGAAAAAACATACTATATATTTCTTCAAAAGTTCGAGGACTCATAAATCCCGTTTCACATAATTCATCTGATAGTTTATGCCCATTAAAATATTCCATTTCAATGAGAAAAACTCCATCTACCCGTCCCATCCAGTATATAGTAATTACATTTGGATGATGATTTCCAATGAATTCTTTTCCTTCAGATAAAGTATTATCTCCCCGTTCTTGGTCCTTAGGTATTTTAAGTGCCACAATTTCTTTGCTTTCAAGATTTACAGCCCTCCATACATAACCAAAAGAACCTTCATCAATAAATTCCTTTAGTAAATACTTGTCTCCTATATTCATATCTACCTGTGGGCGAAAATTAATGGCTTTCTTTTTTCTCATTTTATCCAACCTCTACCCATTGATTTAACATAAGATTATCAGCATTACCTGAAGCAACACACCGATATATTAAATACTTAGTTTTTAATGCATTAATTCCTCTTATATAGGAACCATCACTTTTTTTAAACCCATTATCAAATATGGATATATATTCTTCAATCTCTCCCGGATTTTCCCCGGCATAACTCCAATATACAAATAATATGATAGGAATGTTCCCACCTAATTGATGATAAGCAATTAGCAAGTTTTCTATTTTTTCTTTGACTTTTAAATCTTTTCTTCTATTCTTTTCATATCTTTCAAATTCGCAAATCAATATAGGGTTATTATCTTCTTTTGAATACCAAACAGAATCTGGCCTTACCTCATTAACTTTAACTTCGTAATTGGCTTGGTTTTCTGCAACCATTTGCCTATAATAACCTGTTTGTGAATATGGATATACAGGACATTCGGAAAGGGATGTAATTCCTTCTATATTTCTCCCTATAGCAGTTATATAATTAAGACCTACAGTATGAACAGTTTCTGAATAGTCCCTTATCCCAAATTGTGTCATCATGGGAAACATTTCATTTCTAATATTTCCTTCTTTAAATTCTTCTTTTATAAAATCAATAATCTTTTGCCTATTCATTGAATGTGCCCCATTCCTTAATAACTTCAGGGGATTCTCCACCATGTATAAGCGCTTTTGTCCCAACCTTTACTAACAATGGTGCAGGTATTGACCTTCCATTTATCAATGCCTCTCCTGTTGATAGAGATGGTAATTCATCAATATCAGACTTTGAGAACATATCTGATGTTTTTGCAATAAACCTTTGGTCATCTGGATTCTTTAACCTCATTGTAATGATTGTATTACATTGTGATGTAACATCTGGGTCCAGTTTCGATGGCCTTTGGGATATAATTGCAAACCCTGTACCAAACTTTCTTCCTTCTGCAGCAATTTTCTTTATAATTTTTTTAGATATACTCGGAATGCCTGCTGGTGCAAAATTATGTCCCTCTTCATAAACAAGGAAACATGGTCTTATCTGCCTTTTCTTATCCGACGCTGCTCTCAATACCTCACTGGATATCAATGCTGTAATAATTTGCTTTGCATCGTCAGATAAGCCTTGTAAATCTATAATTACAAGCCTTCCTACACTCTTTCCTTTTTCTCCAATCATTTCATAAATATCTGTAGGTTCACCAATAGCCCTTGTATAAAAACTTTTTGCCTCATTTATTACTCGGGACAATTTTATAGAAGCAACTGCTGCGCTTCTGTTGTTTAATGCTTTTGATTCTCCTTCAGTCAAGTTATCCCAACTCTTTAATTCTTCTAATCCTCGCTCATCTGATAAAAAATAAGTTAAATCCTGAATATCCCTGGGGGGATTACTGTACTTTGCCTTCCAATATCTTATTGCAACATCTAATACTCTTTCTTGAGCCTCAGTTAACCCAGGAAGAATAGATGATAAATCATCCATATCAAATCTGTCAAATTGCAGAGCCAAATGATGATTCTTTGCACTATATTTATAATCAAAAGAATCAATCTGAGGAGTATATACTTTCATTCCACCTCCAGCATTCAGCATCTTTGATAAGTTCTCCTGAATCTTTTGTATGCTCTCCTTTTCTTTTTCATCCTCAATATAATCAAAATTGTTATTAAAGTGTATCTCTCCCTTTTCAAATGCTTTCCCGTACTCTCCATGAACATCAAATACTACTACTGTTCCATTCATCTCTGCAACAAGTCTTTCAATAATCCTGCCTACAGTGTATGATTTCCCTGAACCAGTCATAGCCAGTACTGCCATATGCTCTGTAACCAGTTTGTTTACATCAAGATAAACTGGAACTATATTGCTCCCCTTATCGTATCCAATAAGATTTCCTATATTAAGGCTAGTATTTTCATCAAATTTATAAAACTTTGATAAAAACTCATAATCAACACCATAAACCTTTCCTCCTGGGTTAAGAGGTCTCCTTGGTATTTTTATCTGCCCATAATTATCTCTATACCCTACTAATTCTATGGTCCCAAACAGTGTCTCTCCTGTAATTTGCGCACCTGGTAATATTTCAAGGGATGATAACCCCTCACCCATGTTGGAGTTATATAGAATATTGCTTCTGGATATGGAAACAATTCTTCCTAGAACATAGGTATCTCCATCTTCTTCAGTTTCTCTATGTTTAATTTTTACAAACTCGCCCCTTTTAGCAGAAAAACTATTTTCAAGGGCAATCTTTAAATCATTAGGATTCCCAGTGTTACCGATAAGTTTGCCTATGTATTTGTCCATAAATAATACTCACCCCTTCGTTTTATTCTTCAAATACATCTAAGTCTTCTTTCCAAATACTTTCTAACTCCTCATTTTTAAGCATCTCTCTTGCTTGTGCTTTATAGTATTGTAGTATAACATTTTTCCCGTTATTTGTTGCCTCAACTGGTTTTAAAGCATATTTTGCGTACCATAATGGTAATGGCATTGCTTTTTGCTGGTCAAATGTAATTAATGATATAACCTGCGAAGCCAAATCATCGAGCATTTCTGTTGTCCAATTTCCTACATTGCCTAATATTTCTACCAGAAGTGGTGGTGTAGTATTCCCTGCTTTAATGTGCATTCCCATTAAACCTACTTCCCTCAAACTTTCTGGCTCAAGCCTACAATCCTTATTTAATCCATCATATTGAAATGCTGCCGTTCTTGTCCTTTTTACAAGAATACCAGTCAGCAACCTTTTTATACCTACATCTTGAACCTGTGGCATTAAATCTTCCATTCTTCCAGTTATTTTGCTGTCAATTTCATCTGGTATGTAACATAGGTTATCTTGTGTCAGAGCAAATACAATCGCCCCAAATCTTTTTGTTCCTACTGATACGATTTTAATTCCATTTTTATTAAAAGGATATATATTATCCTTATACTTTTCCCAAAAGGATTCTATAGTGTCTCTACATTTATTATAGGCTATTATAGTGTCCTTTCTATCATCAACTGGTGCATCTGCACGCTCTAGTACCAGAGGTACATCCACCAAAACAAGTTCAGGTTTTTCATCGTCTTCCATTAAATCTTCAAGCAATTTATATACATTAATGATATCTATAAACTTTAATTTTTTCTGGTTATCTAAATCGTCTATTTCGTCTACATCTACTATACTTTCCTGCCTTGTTTTATAGATAGAACCATCATCGATAAGAACATCCTGCCGTACTGCCCCAGCAACATATAAAATTCCACCAAATGCATTAGAAGTCCTGTTAGTTGCAGAAATTCCTGAAGCCTTAATGGTAAGCGGATTAATTAGTTCTATATTTCTAATCACTCCACTTTCTTTTAACGTGGGGGCTATTTTATCTATAAACCGCATTTTGGATGATAACTTGGAAACGGTGGCTGGCAGTCCCAACTGAATATTAGCAACTATACTTTGGGATATAGGGGTACCGCTTTCTTTAAATTCATCCATCTTCTTTTTCACCTCTCTTTTTTACAACCTGGATAAAGGATTTTAACTTCCTTTCCTTCACTACGTCCATACCCTTATTCGTTAATGCATCGGAATTTATATATTGATGAGCCACTAAATCCTTATACATTCCCATAGCAGTTTCCTCATCAACTGTGACTCCAAAGTATTTCTTAATTTTTTCAGACATCTGATTAACTAAATCTACTTGGGCACCTGATAAAATAATTAAATAAATATGTATATCATTTAAAGCAAAATTTTTTATCTCCACTGTAGATTCTTGTGCTGCAACATCAACCTGAAACAAGGAATCAAATAAAATTTTTAGTTTATACTCAAACTGGATTAGTCTATAGTCTAATAACGGCAGAGTAACTACCGTTATTAGACCTGTTCCTGTATTTCTTCTATAGTTAACACCAAAAATCTTTCCATCCTGCTGAAATATAGTATCTTTTACTGTGGCTTCGATTTTATAACCTACTGGGATTTTATCAAAACTGCTATCTGTTTTAGTAACCAATATATCTATTGATGAATCGAAAAAGTTTTTTAAGTTCATTTCAATCCATGTGGGGGTCAGTATTAACTGATTGTTGCTGTCTTCAAGCCAGATATTTAGTAAATTCAATTGTTCCTTATCTATCCTATTTAAAAGAATACCAGGTAAAACTAGAACTCCTTTTTGAAGTGCATCCAGGTTTGCTATTTGGCAGTTATAGAAACCTTTAAGCACTCTATATTCTGTTCTGTTTTTATATTCATCTAGTATCTGAACAAACATCACAGCACCTCAACTCTTGTCTGAATCAGTTTCACTAATTCAAGTTCCCTCTTTTCATCAGGGTAATCATCCCAAGTAATATCACCATCTTTTTCAACCACCTGTTTAAAGAAACCAAAAGTAGTCTTTTTAATAGATGATGAGTTTTTAAAGAAAGATTCTCCTTCATTGGCAAAAACATTCATTTTATCCTGTATTGCTATCTTGGTAGCCTCATATGTTGACTCTTTCGGATACTCTTCCATATTTATTTGGGCAGATATAGGATTCTTTCCTTGTACTTTTCGTACCTTGTCCAAAGTTTTTATGAGTAATGAATCATAAAATTCATTCTTTCTTGTCCTTGCCAAGTTCATCACGTTTGTTCTATAACCTTCAATGAGCCCCACATACTGCTGCATATCTTCAACACTCTTTTTAAGAAGTGCTAAAAAATCATCAGGCTTACTCAGCATACCAGGTTCGTTATCTTCAATTTCCTGTTCAAGTCCACCATTTACAAATAGTTCTATTTCCCTAATACAGTTGCTTAAGTTTCTTACTTCAGAGTGGTTTTTTAATTTCTCTGTGGCATCTGAGAAATAATCAACCCATCTTTTACTTTCAGGTAATTTCTTGTAACAGTCTATAATTGAGGTGAAGTTCTTATAGATTGTCCTGTACTCACCTATTATCCCTTTGTCATTTGCCCACTTTAACTCATTATTTTCGATGACTTCCAAGCCACAGGCATCAAGAATATCTTCAATTCGTTTATATGCTCCACTAAAATCCCCATCCATTAACTTATATGCTAGAGTATTTATATAGGAAACCATAGTACCTGTACCTGCTATAGTCATCTTTTGATAATCCGTAGAATTTTCCAACTCATTGCAATATTTTTGCAATATATTCGTTATTGGAGAAATAGGAAGCATGAATGAGCCATACTCACAATTACTCTTAATTTCTGCAATTTTATCCGTAATGCTCTTTACGGCTGGGTCTTTCAAATTATTAATATAGTCTATAAACAATCTTATATGCCTTACCCTAAACCACAAAGGCTTATCCTTATCATCAATTTTAATATCCTTTATGATATTTGGGTTATAGGTTTTGATGTTATTCCATCCATCACTATCATATACTTGATAGCAAATCTCCAAGAATTCCTCAATCTTAGAAATGACCTCTCTGAAGTTTTCCATGTTCTTATCATCTTTTTCTGATAACTTATCAACATTAATGCTATCCTTAATTTTTTCGGCATCTTGAAGTTGCACTTTATAGTAGGGCACTTGATTCTTTTCAAGAACATCCAAATAAGGACCGTTTATAACCTTCTTCATACTGCTAATTTCCTTTTTGCAGTCATCTTCAAGCCACTTTTTAACCACAGAATACTTTCCATTCAACTCATAGTTGGATATTCTCTCTATAAAACCTTCCCTAGTCTTTAACAGAAGGTTTAAACCCATCATGAATTCTATCCATTGTTCTACAATACGTTTTGGCTTTACCTCATGTATAAGGCTAAAAAAGAACTTATTACCATAATCAGCCAAGGATTGGTTGTGGTTACCATTATACTTCAGTATCCTATTCATGCAAGAAGGTATATTTATACTATATTTGTTTTCATCCTCTTTGATGAACAATCCTGTCTCTTTATAGCCTTGGCCTTCATTCATTCTTCCTATAGAAGTTGATTTTAAAACAATCTTTAACTCCGTATATTCTGCATCTGATAGTCTCACATCTTTCTTGCTACCAAGTTCCTCAAAATCAAGGTTATATATAAGCATTCTTTTAAAAGCATTAGAAAGAACTGCTAGTTGTTTTTCATCATGCTTCTTATAGATAATAGGCCTTAAAATCCAGCCTTCTTCATCTAATTTTTCAAACCATTCTCCCGCTTTTAGATTAAAATGGTCTCTAATCTTTCGAATTCTATCCCTAAAGGTAGATGTGATAACATTTCTATTTTCTCTTATATCCAATATATCCTTATCTAAGGACATAACTTCTAAAATATCCTTTTGGAGTCTGGTTATATTAACAAATATCAAGCACTTTCCTATACCTTCATACTTTTCCTTAACAAATTTATCAGTATACTCTGTACTTATTACCGAATCAGAAATCACAATCACAGGATGAACCCCATCTTTTAAGAGCCTATTATCAAGCAATACTCCTTTTAGTTTTTCTTCATCCTTACCCCATATAATATCTACTATTTTATCTCCGTGGACATCCAGATAAGGACCCCCTTCTACCTTAGTCCTGACGCATTCAACACCATTAATAGTATAAAAACTCTCTTCAGGATAATTTATCTCTAAAGCCCTGCATGCCCCTGAAAGAACCCTTTTCACTTCTTCTTTTCTATTTTTACTTCTTTCTTTTATTAACTCTTCAATCTCTTTGTTCTTTTCCGTATCAGGAACAAATCCAAAGTCATCTTTTTCCACTCTATATCTTTTGTCAAGTCGGCTTAAATAGGCAAAACTTGGTCCAATATATTCTGCTTCCTTTGCATCTTCTTTTTCTAATTTTTCAATTATATAACTATATATATATCTTGCTGCTTCTTCAATATCTTCTTTTGGATATAACATCCTTACCTGGTCTAAAAATGTTTCTTCTTCTTTACCTACAATGTACTCATTTTCTTTTACATTAAGAGAAAAAGTTTTCAGGCTTCTAAAAAGTATACCTAGGTCAAAACTGCTACCAAAGTTATTTATAAAGTTATCCCCCAATTCCCTTTTGTAGCCCTGTGAATTAAGGTAAACGGCCAAATCATCTTTTTCTAATTTTACACGGTAAAACTCTTTAAATAACTTCTCTCCATCTTCTGCCTTGGCATCCATCATGGCTATAGTTTCTTCATCTGAATAATTGGATTTTTTCTGAGGAATTTGACATAAGAGAGCATGTTTAACCGTCTGTCTAAACCTATCATCACACCTAATGTAATCAAAGGCTGGTTTATCAATTAGACTTTCCTTAAAGCGATTGCTGGAATTTAGTATATTTTCAAAGATATGCCCCGTATCTCTCCTAACAGTATTATCCTCCATCTTTTGGTCTACGTTGTGCATGATAACATTAAACCAGCCAAAATTACCCCCTGCTATAGTATAGGCTGCTTCCACCAACCCCTTTGGATATTCTGGTATCATACTTTTTTTGTTGAGGAAGTATATAAAATCTGATATGTCTGCAAAGGAGTTCTGAAGCATTTCATACATTTCCGTCCTTCTATCTAGTGCACCTATACCTTGGATACTTCCTCCAATGGCTGTAGAGCATAATAAAAGGAAGGAAAC
>CAZMBD010000085.1:0-9340 GCA_964564325.1 uncultured Clostridiaceae bacterium | reverse complement strand
TTCTTGCATCTTTATGAAATAAAATAGGATTATATTTATTGTTTTTCTGGAATCGTGTATTTTCTTTCGTAATTTCTAAAGCATTTTTATTTATATCTACTCCAATGCCGTATCTTTTAAGTAATTTAGTCTCTATTAAAGTAGTGCCTCCACCAACAAATTGGTCTAGCACCATATCACCTTCTTTAGAGTATCTTAAGATAATGTTTCTAGGAATATAGGGAGACCAATTACCCATATAATTACTATTATGTGTAGCCCAACTGCCTCTTTCAGGAAAACTCCATAGAGTAGTTGAATTTAATTTAAAGTCTTTAGGTTCCCAGTTTGAAATTTTCAACTTCCATCACCACCAACTTATATTTACCCATTATAAATTAGTCTACTAATACTTAAAATAATTTCTAAAAAAACGATTGAGTGTTTTTCTCTCAATCGCCTCATTTAAATAAAATTTCTGATTATGAGATTCTTGGCAAATTAAATATCCAATTCAGCCATGATAAAACTGATGTTGATCTTCTGTCTATTTGTGGTTTCCCACATACATTATATTTTTGCATTTTAACTTTAACATCTTCTTTCTTAGGAAATTCACCAGTACTAACTATTTGTTCAAATAACCCTGCAAATATTTTATGTTCTAAAATTAGCGAAACTAACTTTAATTGGCGCTCTTTATAATCTAATTTATAAACAGAATTTCCAAGTGTAGTCAATTTAATTACTACCCCTTTATCCTCAGTCTTTTGTTTTTTAAATAATCCTAAATATCTGCCAGCATTGAAATAGTAATTAGATTGTCTTTCTTGAAACTGCATTAAATCTGCTACTTCACTAACTGTCATAGGATTGTCATATAGATTCTCTAATAAAGAAATCACTCTTTCAAAAGAATCTGCTTGAATAAATGGTATATCAATATTATCCATATTATCATCTTTAGTAATCGGGGTTGTCCTTTTTACTTCTATTAATTCATCGATATTTATATCAGTATCTTGCAATGAATAATTTTTCTCTTGAACTAATTCAATTGATGAGTAGTTATTAATATCAGTAAACCTATATTCAAATAAACGATATATTCTATTAGAATATACTGAAAAAACTACTCTTATTGGTTTTTTGACCTTTGTATTCCATAAACGATATGGATAATAAAGTTGTCTAATATGGAAATCTGGGTACACTACATTTTTAGCTTCCAAAATTACAACAGAATTATCATTTTCAAATCCACCATCTATTTCACATTGTGCATTATGAACACTAACATTTTGATATCCTCTTATTGTATCTACCCTAAAATCAAAGACTCCAGTCCCCATTCTTCCATTAAAAGTAGAAACATTACCATCTTCTTTTAAAAAATCATCTAGTATATTCGAAAGAATCAAAACATTAATTGCATTTGCTTCAGATGTGATATTGTTTACATCTATACTTTCATACTCTGGAATCTCAACCCTTTGCATTTCAGTTACATGCTCTGTCAATTCTGGGATTTTTTCATATAATAAAAAATCACTTAGTATATAAGAACTTCTACTATCTGGTAAAATATTTATTTTATTTTTCTCGAAAATAGGAGGTAATGACTCAGAACTATCCCATTTTGCCATTAGTCTTGGTTCCTTAAATTTTTTTATTGTGCTTGCTTTAATTCTATAAAAACCATTTTTATCTATTTGATTAAGAATATCATATTTAGTTATTATTTGTTTCCATGCTTCGTTAGTGGATATCTTTTTCTTCATAGTTAAACACCAGCACCTCATTAATTTCTCCCCGTTTGTTTCCCTTACTATTAATTGCTCTTTTTGCTTGAACGATTTTAATATTATAATCCTTATATAAATCTTTTATAATTGTATGGTCTGAATTTGATAATAAAAATTTTATTCCCCTTTTATTCAGTTTATCACATTCAGCTTTTAGTTCTTTTTGTTGCTCTAATGTAAAGCCACCCTCAGTATAGCCAGTAAAAGAAGATGATGTAGATATGGGTAAATAAGGTGGATCAAAATAAACAAATGCTCCCTTTCTTAACCCTTTTAATGCGTACTTGTAATCACCACTCATGATAGTAATATTGTTATTATTCAAATATTTTGACATTGCTTTAATTGTTGGAGCATTGACAATATTAGGATTTTTATATCTACCATAAGGTGAATTAAATTGTCCAGAAGAATTTACCCTGTAAAGCCCATTATAGCAAGTCTTATTGAGATAAACTATCCTTGCAGCTCTTGAAATCTCAGACATCTTATCATAATTGGATGTTCTATCCAAGGCACGTATTTCATAATAATATTCCTCATTATTATGTTCCTTATGATGTTCTAACTCCTTGATTAATTCATCAGGATAATCTCTTACAATTTTATATACATTCATTAATTCTTCATTATAATCATTGATTGTTCCTTTTTTAGGTTGAAGTTCAAAAAATACTGCTCCACCACCTACAAAAGGTTCTACATAATTAGTTGTGTGATGAGGAATAAGTGGAATTATCTCATTTAATAATTGTCTCTTTCCACCAACCCATTTAAGAATTGGATTTACTAATATATTTTTAGCCATAATACTCCCTTTCCTTTAATATATATTACCATATAATTGCAATTCTAACAATATAAAAACTTAGCACTTGCTAATTCCTTAATAGATTTATTACAAGTACTTACAAAACATAAGTTCTTACTATTTATAGTATATAATATCTTAGAACATTTGTCATGTATACTATTTATTAATCCACTTATTCAATATTTTATAATTCCGATAGTTAATAATATGATGCTACAATAAAAACATATAAGCCTGTTCCAGATGCATTCACGGTTTCACCAAAAAAATCTAAATTTCATTCGCCCTTGTAGCCTCATATACTTTCCTATTTTCTTCAGTGGGTCTTACTATGAAAATAAATACAGCCACTAATGAAAGACTAGCCAATAGAACTACAACTTTTCTATATCCAATCCTATCACCTAAATATCCTGCTATAATTTGAAATATGATTACAGATAATGCTATAAATACATTAAATACCGCATTTACTTTGGCTCTCATATTGCTTGGCAGATAAGATTGAACACTGGTTTCTCTTAATGTGGCTGATGTCATGCCAACAAATCCACATATAAAACGATTTACTATCATAAGTGGATAGGGAATAAATAATAAAATTATATCCATAGTTTCATAAAATATATATACGAATTTAGTAATTCCATAGCGTTTTTCTGGAGGAACATCTACTTTATATTGTACAAATCCTCCAATTATTCTTCCTACAGTCTCTGCACTTCTAAGAAAGGCTAACATGGTTACTGTTAGGAAACTTACCGTTTGAAAATAGGCCTGAACCATAAGATGTAATCCGTTGGCTGCTCCATTGGTAATACTCATATAGGTATAGATATTTCTAATCCCTTTTTCTTCTTTTAGAAATTTAAATCCTCCTATTAAATCTGATTTATACTCCTGAAAATCAAAATTCTTTTCTGTTTTTCCATTATGAATATTTGTAATAAAAAGTTCAAATGTAGCAGCTATAATTGTCAGTACTCCTATAATTACAAATAAAGTACTTATGCTTAATGTTTTATATAAATAAGCAGATACAGGAGACATGACAATCATAATAGTAGGATATATGGAGGAAGATACTGCATAGCCTTGTTGTTCAAAACCTATAGGTATAAGATCTGGAAACCAGGCTTGATAAGCTAATTGATAAATTGAAGATATAATACCTAATATTAAGCTAAGGGCTAAATAGAAATAGTATTTAAACCCTATAATACTTACAATATAGGCAGTTAATAAAAATATAACTCCCATAAGATAATCCAATCCTACTATGATTTTCTTTTTTGGATACCTATCTATAAATGGTGCTATTAATATAGGTAAAATGACATTTGGAAGTAGCGCTGCAATAAACATAAATCCCGATAATAAAGTAGAGCCTGTTTCATCAAATACCATTAAACTCATGGGCAAACTAATTGCTTGACCACCTATTGCTGAAATAATTGTACCTACGGTGATTAAAGTAAAATCCTTAGACCATACATTTTGTCTCTCCATTTTTCCAACTCCTCATATAATATATTTAGGACCACCTTTTTTAAGATTCTAAATATATTTGTTTTTATTTAATTTTATTGTATCATTCGGCTTAAGATCTTACAATGCTTTAAATTTGGGAAACATAGGCCTTGTTAAGCTAGTTTAATAGGTCGCTTTTCAATTTTTTAGGAAAATTACTTAATTAAATACGCCTTTTTATATTGCCTTAAATGACAATATAATTGTTCTAACATTCTTTTATGGAATAAATAAAAACCCTTGGGATATTCTTTGTCTAGGATCTCACATAATTCCTCCAGTTTTTCTAAATAAATAGGATCATCTAAATAATCTTCTTCTAATTGTAATTCAGCTACTTCTATCATTAGATAATATATATCATAATTTTCTTTGATAGAATTTAGCATTCCCTTAGCCTTTTTAATATAATTTTTAGCTATAGACTTATTGTTTAATCCTAAATATAATAAGCCTAATTTATGATATAGAAGAAATTTTGTATAATCATCTATAATATTTTGTTTCTCAACTTTTTCTAAATAATATAAGGCTTTTTCGTATTCATTGCTTTCAAAATATGTAGCCCCAATATTATATTCAATGCTTGCAATTAAATCATCTCTATTTAAATCTAATAGGATATTTTCAGCTCTTTTATAATAGGGTAGCATTAAATCTGCTAAGTTTTGTGCAGCATAGGCATTACCCATAAATAAATTAGCATTGGCAATTGCCATAGCATTGCCTTCAATTAAAGCCAAGTTTATAATCTCTGGTCCCAATTCTATAACTTTATCAAAATGTCCATGAACCAATTCAAATCGCATTAAAATAAGTAGTGAAAAAGTATTACGAAGTAGGCCATAGCTTTCTAGGATCCATTCCCTAATTATATTTTCATGTTTCTTAGAATTATATTTAGCTTTTAATAAATAAAACCAGCCTTTTTGATGATTATTCATATAAATTTCTAATTCTGAAAGTCTTTCTACATTGGATTTATTTTCATTAGAATAGGATTTTAATAGTAAATAGTCTATTATTAAGGGGCTATTTAGAAATTTATCTCTTTGCTCTTCAACCTCTTTAAAAATATCATCTGTTTTTCTATAGAAATTTAAATCGTGGAAAAACCTATCTATTTTCCCCTGATTTTTGTTTATAAACTCAGCATCATTATAATATTTCATTCCTAATTTTTTAAATAATTCTTGTACAATTTCTGGACTAGGTTCAACCTTATTATTTTCAATTTTACTTAAATGAGAAACTACACAAATCCCCTCACATAATTCTTTTTGTGTAATACCTAATCTTTCTCTATGATATTTTATTAAACTTCCTCCTATTTTTGTGGCATTTTTCATAATATTCACTCCTAGTTGTTTAAGAAAGGTGGCAAACAAAACGTCCCTTTGCCACCTTTATGGAATCTCTATAAATAAAAGGTTTTTCTACATTACAAAATTGACCTCCTAGATTATTCCCTTTGAATACATATTATCATATATGGAACATTTTTGAAATTAAATTCCTAGTTTATGTTATTACTTTTTCTTTTCCTATACAAATTCATAACAATCAAAAACAAGCAATAGATTGGAATCATTAATAGTAAAATTGCAAAGAAATCTCGTTGTGCTGAGTACGATGTAGTTCTAAAACCTTTAATGCAAAAATGTCCAATGATATAGGATACAGGTAGTAAGAAAATTTTTCCCAGTATAACTTTTCTTTTGTCTTTCTTACGATATATACATATTAAAATTCCAAATACAATTGCCAACAACATAGCTGTCAGTAAATAATATGCAAGTACTAATCTAGGCAAAGTAACTACGCCACCACCTTCTAGCAAATCCCTTCCATGAATTAAAATATCCTCGCTTCCATCAGTAGAATAATAATATACTGCTACGACATCTTCTCCATCTGGATTTAATATTATGCTTTGTGTATTATTTTTAAAAATATATTGACTCCAAATAGTGTTCCAAGTAGTTATATGATATGAATACCCCTCATTATTCTTAGCTACATATCGATTAATATCATATCCTGTTACACTATCATCAAATGTAATAATAATTTTACCGTCCCTATATTCTGTTACAGATATAATATCACTAGAATAAGGTAAGTATTCTGGTGATGTGAGGTAGGCCATAGTAATTATTACAATCGCCAATACTAGTACAATAGTTAAAGCAATTATTTGGACTCTTTTATGGAAAAGTTTCTTTTCTACTTTTTTAAATGGCTCTATATCAGTATCTATTGGAATTTCCTTAGGATTTTTCATTGATTCCAATTGTTTTTTACAATCTGTACATGTCTTAAGATGTTCTTCTACAAGAAGTCCAGTATCATCACTTGTAAGCCCTTCTGCATATAAAGGCAATAAATCTTCAATTACATCACATGTAATTTTCATAATAATCCTCCATTTCTTCTTGAATTTTCTTTCTAGCACGGTGATAAGTGACACAGGCCCAATTTTCATTTTTCCCAAACAAATATCCTATTTGCTTAAAACTTAATTCGCTAAAAACACGTAATGAAAATACTTCTTTATAAGGCTCCTTAAGCTTATGTAAAATTTCGTGGATTTTCATTGCATCCTCTTTAGATACAATTAATCGTTCTATATTAATTTCACTTATATGTTCTGATTCCTTATCCGTAAAAATAAGTTTCTTATTCTTTCGTAGATAAGAAAAATAACAATTTTTTGCAATCTGACATAACCATACTCTAATATCACAATTTCCCTTAAAAGCATCAATAGATTTAATAGCTTTAATAAAAGCTTCAGAAGTAATATCTTCAGCTATATGCTCATCCTTTGATAAACTCAATATATAAAGATATACATCTTGGAAATAAGTTCTATATAGGCTCTCTAATTCTGTCACTTTTTCACCTCCTCGTATATAAGACGCACAGATTCTAATTATCTTACAAAAATTTTTGAAAAATTTATTTATTCTTTAATTATATGTTAATTTTAAGCTAAAATCTATTTTTATCGGACGAGTAAAAATCCCCTACAAAAAATAGAACAACCCAGAGGTTGTTCCAAATACTTTTACCTAATTATTATACTTATTATAAAAATCTTCTAACGCCTTTGGTAAATCCTCAGAATTTAAAAGTTCTTTCGGAAAATCATAAACTCCTAAACTTTCTCTCACTTTGGATTCTTCACCTCTTGGTTCCTCTAAGACTATGGTATACTTTGATATATCTAAATTTTTCTCTTCCATTAATTCATCCACTTCTAAAATTACTTCTGAAAGCCTTTCCCAAGTCCTATTTTCTTCATAAATATATATAGTAATATATTGGTCAAATAGGATATTGTCTAAATCAAAAATCATATCTATTTCTAGTTTTGACAGACTTTCATCTTTTTCTTTATCTCCAAAAGTACTAGGAAGTATCATATCATAATCATAGTCTAAATTATCTCTAATTATCTTCTCTACATAATTACTATATTCATTCTCCAATCTAAGCCTAGTATTCCATTTGCTTAAAACATCTCTTTCGTATCCATCGAAACTTAATCTACCTAAATAATCAGTTCCTATGGTAAAATGTATATCTTTGCTTTTTTTATCTATATATTTTACACCGTAATTTCCATCTTTAAAATTGTAATAGGTTTCTTCTCTGTGGACTTCTAAATCTGGATATTTTTCCTCTATATATTTATCAGCTGTTCTAGTAGCTAATGCTTTAGAAATAGGGTTTCCTGTAAATGCCATAGTTATTATTAGTAATAATATTATTAAAACTCCTGCCCCTATACCAGCTAATATCCTAATTGTTTTTTTCATATTTATTCTCCTTTCCCCCATAAATACTAATTGTTAATAATCTAAATATAATTATTCCTACGAAAAAAAATATAACAAATACTATTGAAATTGGCACAGATTCATAAAATACTTCTTTCATATTGGAGAAATAGCCTTTCAAATATCCATAGCTAGCTTGACGAACAAATGATATTATAAATACTAATATAGCAGCTAAATAAGCTTTTTTCTCAAAGGCTAAATATGCTACTCCACCTAATAAGGGCATTATTAAAAAATTATAAAATATATTTTGGCTATTAGTTAAATTAACTCCTATTATACTTCCTACTATTAAAATCAAACCAGCTAAGGAATAAAGTTTTTTCTTTATTCTTCCTAAAACTTTATCATTATCTATTTCTAAATCTTCTACTTCCATATGTTTAAATTCAGAATAAATATTTTTACAGTCTTCACATTCTAGTAAATGTTCTTCTACTAATTTTTTGCTATCTTTACTACTAACACCATCTTTTACTAAAGGCATCAAGTCTAAGCATGTATTACAAGAAATTTTATTCATTCCCTAATCCCTCCTTTTCTAAAACAGCCTTTATCTTGTTTCTTGTTCTAAAATTAATAACCCTAGCAGAACTCTCTGATATATTGTGTTTAATTCCTATATCATAATAGGAATATCCATTAATCCTCATGATAACAATATCTCGATTTCTTTCATCTTCTTCTTTTAATAATTCTATAATTCGTTCAGCTACTTCCTTATTTGCAGTATTTTTTTCTATATTTTCATTTATATATAGATTTATTAAATTATGTAAAGGTAGTTCTTTTCTCTCTTTTCTTAGGTAATCATACCAAGTGTATCTAGCTATGGAGAAGAGCCAAGTTTTTATATTGGAATCTCCTTTAAATCTATCAATAGATTTTATAGCTCTAATAAATGTTTCAGAAAGCAAATCCTCAGAAAGACTAGGATCATAGGTTAAACTAATTAAGTATTTAAATATATCATCTTTATATAATTTATATATTGCTTCAATATCCTTCATCCTAATCCTCTCTTCATGATATTAGTCTAAATTTATCATATTTCGTTACAAAATTTTATTCTAATATTAATTTCTCTTTTGTGATTTTTATAACCTCATTATCGTCAAAATTTTTTCCTGATAAAACAAAAACTTCTTTTCCTTTTCTTAGAATTATTTTAGTTTTATCATCTCTTAGAAAATAGGCTTCATCTACATTCCATATAATATTATCTGCTTTAGTTATAGTTCTTTCTGTTATTCTTTTTATAGATTCTTCCACAGCAAATTTTAAATCTTTTTCTTTTAATTCATCGAAATCTTCTCTAGTAAGTCTCATATATGGTGAATATTCATCTTCTTCATAACGATATT
>CAZMBD010000084.1:3429-9371 GCA_964564325.1 uncultured Clostridiaceae bacterium | reverse complement strand
TTTTATATGTTTTTTATTTACTCTAAATTTTAAAATAAATGTATAAAGAAGGAATAAACTATCATAACAAACCTTATCATAAATGATAATAAATTAAATTAAAAAAATCTGCTATAATAATAGATAAGGAGAGGAAGAAAAATGAATATAAATTGGGAAACAAAACTTTATTGTTTAATAGGTCATCCAATATCAAAATCTTTATCGCCAATTATCCATAACAATTTTTTCCAATTAAATAATTTAAACAGTATATATTTGGCATTTGATATTGATGAAAGAGAAATTAAAAACACTGTTCATGCTTTTAAAGCAATGAATGTTCAAGGATTTAATGTGACCATTCCATATAAAATCAAAATTATGGACTACTTAGATGAAGTATCTAATGAGGCGAGATTAATGGGAGCAGTAAATACTGTGAAAAATGAAAATGGAAAATTAATTGGCTATAATACAGACGGACTAGGTTTTTTAAAATCATTAGAAGATAAAAACATAGACATTAAAAATAAAAATGTATTAGTATTAGGAGCAGGTGGTGCAGCCAATGCTATTTGTACAGCACTAGCCTTAGCTGGAGTGAATACAATTTATATAAATAATAGAGATATAGATAAAGGGAAGAAATTAGCAAAAAAAACAAAAATGCAATTTTCAAATATTGATATAAATTATGGTGATTTATCATTAAAAAATATAATTAAAGAAAAGATCCATATGGTGATTAATTGTACTTCTGTTGGCATGTATCCAAATATAGACCAAACTCCCATACTATTAAATGGTTTTTCTAAAGATCTTATAGTCTATGATATTATTTATAAACCCAAAAAGACAAAACTTTTAAAATTTGCTGAAGATAAAGGATATACGACAATAGGTGGACTTTCTATGCTAATAAATCAGGGATTATGTAGTCAAGAAATATGGTTACAAAATAATAATGATATTATTTATGAAAAGTTCGATATAATTGAAGAAATTTTAAATTTAAAGTAAAAAGTAATATTAATAAAATGATATTATTTGTGTATATTTTTTTAATACTACAAAATGTCACAAAATTAAAAATCCATTGACAAATACCTAATAATGGAATATAATTATTAGAAATAATATAAAGTTTTATAAAGATATATCAATTTTATTTAAAAGTCATCAAAAGATTAAGGAGAATTTTATTGGATAATAAAAAGGTTTTGATAATATTAAATTGATTTAGCTAAGGAGGTAGAAGAGTTGAATATATCTGATATGTTTGTTAAGAAAATAGATAGAAATATACACATCTCTATTGACATAGAACAAGATTTTGAAGGAATAGCTAAAGAGTGCTTGGAGGAATATGTATTTACACAAGATTTGGTTAAAAGTTTTAGCAATATTTTTAGTAGATATAGAAATTTTATACTTGGGAATTCTGACAGGAATTGTGTATGGATTTCTGGAGCTAAAGGTAGTGGCAAATCTCATCTTTTAAAAGTTGTTTCATACTTTATGTGTAATAGTGAAATTGATGGCAAGAAAGCAACTGATTATTTTAATTGGGAAAATAAAACAAATAGTAGTACATTATTGGCAAATATTATGATTGCTTCTAATGCAAATGCAGAAATTATTAAATTTAATATAGACAAAAAATATGGTTTAGATATTAAAGAAAACAAAATAAAAATATGCCAAGTGTTGGCAAAGGAATTTTTTGAGATGCAAAAAAATTCTAAAACAGAAATTAGCACTGCAGAAAAACAAGGTTCTGAATCTCCCGAACAATTAGAAGATAAGCCTATATTTGAAACAAATGAAGATATTGATACATATATATTTAATGATGGATTTGACGAAGGAAGATTAGCGAGAGATATTGATACATATATTTCCAAAAAAGGCAGAAATCACAAAGTGGTTTTTTTAATTGACGATTTAGGGAAATGTGTTGAAGATAATTTTAATGCAATCTTTGAATTACAATCTATAGTAGAAACATTATGTGATATAACTGGTAATTCATTTTTTATTATTGCAACAGGTCAGAATAGTTTAGAAACTATAGTAAATGAACGAGAAAATCAATTTTATAATTTGTTAAGTGCTTTTGAGACAAAAATATATTTAACTAGTGATAATATTGAAGAAATAATAAAGGAAAGATTATTGAAAAAAAATTCAGATGCTGAATTATATTTAAAAAGGTATTATGGCAAAAATAAGGGGATTATAAACAAATTGCTTTTATTTACTGAAGATAAAGAAATCTATAATTATATGTATATAAAAGAAGATGATTTTATAGCCTATTATCCATTTTTTCCATATCAATTAAATATAATAATAGGTGTAATGGTATCAATGAAAGGAAAAGGTTTGCTAAATAAATTTTTCTTAGGTACTGAGTATTCAATTATTACTGCTTTCCAAGAAGTTATAGTATATCAAATGGATAAAGATGATATGGCAATAGCAACATTAAGTATGTTTTACTCATCATTAAATAAATTTTTTGCAGAGGATCAAAGTTTCACAATAGTACAAGCATTCAACAATTCTAATTTAAATGAGTTTGATTTAGAAGTGTTAAAAACATTATTTATGGCTAAGCAAATTGAAAATATAGATACAAATATAGAAAATCTTGTTAGTATGCTAATATCCAATTTAAGCCAAGACCGTAACACGGTAAAAAAACAAGTGGAGGAATCTCTTGAGGTACTATTAAAAGAAAACTTAATAGAAGAGATCGATGGTTCTTATATTTATTTAAGTACTGAAGAATTAGAAATCCAAGAAGATTTAATTGAGATATCAGTGACAGAAGATGATATAAATAATTACATATCAAAAGATATATTTGCAAATATTTTACCAGAGCCAGTATATGAATATAGCCCTAGATATAGTTATAAATATAATCAAAGTTTTGATAATAAATTTTTTACAGATAACGATAATTCTTTAAATTTAAAATTTATATCTCCATTTAGCATAAAAACAGATGCATTAGGTTTTCAAGAACTTTTATCACAAAAAAATAATATAATTGTAGAAATTCCAGAAGATGAAGAATACATTAAAAACATAGAGAAAATTATTAAAATCCAAAAATTCATCAATTCTCAATATAACAACAGAGATGAAATTGTATCAGAATTAAAATATCGTAAAGAAAAAGAACTTATTAATTTAAAATTAATGGCAAATTCTACACTAACTAATTTATTAAATAATTCCAATATATATATAGAAGGTAAAAAACAAACAATGGAAAGTAATACTTTCATAGAAAAAATAAATGAAGCATTAAGTATATTAGTACCTTCTGTATATAACAAAATGGTTTTAATGGAGACAGAACCAACAATAGAAGACATTAACCGTATACTCGAAGAAGATTATTCAGATATTAAATATGAATTATTACCTAATCAATATGCATTAGATGAGATATTAAATTATTTAGAAACTAATTCACAAAACAATGTAAAAACTACTGTAAAATCCTTAACTGATGATTTTAAGAAAGCACCTTATGGATTTGTTGATGAAGATATACAGTGGTTAATAGCCATACTATTTAAATACGAGAAAATAAGATTCATAATTGACAACAAGCCATTAACTGTAAATAATACGGATTTAAAGGAAATTCATAGATATATTTTTTCAATAGAAGATGAAAATACTATACAAATTGAACTATTTCAAGAAGTAAATAATAATCAAAAACAAGCTGCAAAACAAGTAATGGAGATATTATTTGAAAAAGTTTCATCAAATGATGAAACTGATACAATAATGTCAGATTATATGGAAGGCTCCATAATATTAATCAATAAACTATACTCAATATTACAAGAATATCATCAAATCGAACCAAGATATCCTGGCAAAGAAACTATAAAAGAAGGGATTGATTTACTAGAAATTATTCAAAATTCTGCAGATTCATTAGATTTTTTTAGGCAAGTGGAAGCAAAACAAAATGAATTAATAAATCTACATCAGAAATTAGTACCAATAATGGATTTTTACAAAGGAAATGACAATAAAATTTTTCTTAAAGCATGTAAAATTATTGACGAATTGAATACTTACAAAAACTTTATATTAGACAAAGATTTGCTTAAGGAAATAGACAATTTAGAATCAACTATAAATGACATGGATTCTTTAGACAGAATAAATGAATTGGAATTATTAATTGAAAATTTTAAGTTTAAATATAATTTGTTTATATCAAAAGAGGTTGCTAAACTAAAAAAAGAAATTGATACTGACAAACAAACTGTATTAACAATTCTAGAACAAAAAAAGTTAACTAATAATTTGGCTAAAAAATATTTAGATATGTTTGATATACTTTTAGAAAATATTGATGAAATATCAATAATTACTGATATTGAGCTTATAAGGCTTGAATCAGACTTATTAGTATTTAAATGTTTAAATGAAATTAATAAGCAACAAGTATTTAAAAGTGGTATATCAATGAATGTTAAACATATAAATATTAGGGAAGTTTCAAAAGGGTTAACAAAAGTCATAGAAAAAGATAAAGATATTGATATTTTTATTACAAGTTTAAAAGAAAAAATTAAAGATGAAAAAGATGATAATACTATAATTTATTTAGTCTAGAGAATATTTTTACTTATAAATAATATTTATATAAACAAGTTTAAAAAAATCTTATTTTGGTTTTAAGATTAATTAAGTGGGTATATATTATCAATAAATACACCACAGTGACAAAGTTATAAAGCAATAAATTAGAACGCAAATTAGTCAATATAAGTTTCAAAAGCTTTAAGGGAGATATTATTAGTTATGGAAGGGAGTGAGTAAATTGACTAATATGATAAATCCTGACAAACTTTACAAAATGATTAAAATTGTAGGCCGAATGGACTTATTATCTCTTAGCGAAAGGTTTCCAGGTGAGACTATTGAATCAGTAAAAAAAATCATTGAAGAAAGTGACAATCTTGAGATTGTGGGTTCTTTTGTTAAAGTTAAAGAAGATGCTCCGGAGAATCCAAAAAAAGAAGATAGTATACCTAAAAGTGTAATACCAGAAGAAACAAATAAAAAAGAAGTGATTACAGATAAACAAGTTTAAAAAAATCTTATTTTGGTTTTAAGATTAATTAAGTGGGTATATATTATCAATAAATACACCACAGTGACAAAGTTATAAAGCAATAAATTAGAACGCAAATTAGTCAATATAAGTTTCAAAAGCTTTAAGGGAGATATTATTAGTTATGGAAGGGAGTGAGTAAATTGACTAATATGATAAATCCTGACAAACTTTACAAAATGATTAAAATTGTAGGCCGAATGGACTTATTATCTCTTAGCGAAAGGTTTCCAGGTGAGACTATTGAATCAGTAAAAAAAATCATTGAAGAAAGTGACAATCTTGAGATTGTGGGTTCTTTTGTTAAAGTTAAAGAAGATGCTCCGGAGAATCCAAAAAAAGAAGATAGTATACCTAAAAGTGTAATACCAGAAGAAACAAATAAAAAAGAAGTGATTACAGAAGAACCAAATATGGAGGAAACAATTGAAGAAGAAGTAGTTGAAGAAGTGGTTGCAGAAGATACAGTTTTAAAGGAAATAGATAAAGAAGATCAAGTTGCAGAGATTTACAATATAACTGCAACTGGAGAAGCATATAATACAGATTCATATGAGATAGTGACAACACCTCAAAATGAGACACCAAGAAATGTAGCTACATCAAAAGTGGCTACAAACAAAAACATTTCAAATTCTCGTGTTGTACAATTAAGTGATTTTTCTAATAAAAAGACAACACTAAAGGTGGAGAGCGAATTGACTTATGAAAAAGTTATAGATGTTATTGAAAAATACAATCAAAAAATTCAATTAGAATTAGAAAACATATTAAATGATGCAGATACTAGAAAAGCAGAGGC
>CAZMBD010000084.1:0-3329 GCA_964564325.1 uncultured Clostridiaceae bacterium | reverse complement strand
AGATTATGAGATAGACAAAATTCCAGTAGAATTATTTAAAATAATAGAAGTAAATAAAAATTAATTTTTGTAATTCTATTTCAATCTTATATCAAGTTTATTTATGCCTTTCGACGAACTTCGACATACAAATATTAAATAAAATAGTATAATGTAACGAAGAAGGGAAAATTGAGAATTTATGAGATTGAGAAAAACAAAAAAAGCAATGTTTTTGGATTTAGACTAATAGGATAATTAACTTTTGAAGTAGTACAAGCTATATATTTTTATTTAATATGTTTGATTATATACAGCTGAAAATTATTTCTTTCTCTGATTATAATATTTATTTAGGTTTATTTAAAACACTAGGATTTTTACTGTATTTGTAAATTGATTTAGAGGAAGAGTAGTTTAGCTATTCCTATTATTTTTTATTAATAGATTTAATTTAGAAGACACAATGTATTAAATAGCAAAGAATAAAGGTGAAAGATTTTATGAGAAAACCAGCAAAATTAGGTGAATTGCTTATAAAAGCAAATAAAATTACAGAAGAAGAATTAGAAAAAATATTAGAATATCAAAAAGAAAGTGGAAAGAGATTAGGTGAAATCTTAATTTCAATGGGTTATGTAACTGAAATGGATGTCATGGAGGCATTATCGTTTCAATTAGGCATACCATATGTAGATTTAGATTTATATAAAATTAACCAAGAAGTTGTTAAGATGATTCCTGAAAATATAGTTAGAAAATATCAATTAATAGCTATTGATAAAAAAAATGATATAGTCATGATTGCTATGGTTGATCCCCTAGACATTTTAGCATTAGATGATGTCCAACTGCATATAAAATCAGAATTGCAACCTGTTATGGCTAATAGGGAAAAAATATTAAGAACAATTGATAGATATTATAGCAATGCTGGCGTTACCAAACAAGTATTAGATGAAATCTCTGAAAGCTTTTTAACAGATACAGAAGAATTTGATGCACTTGAGCAAGCAGAGATAGCCTCAGCACCTATAGTAAGACTACTAAATTCAATCATAGAACAAGCTGCACAATCGGGAGCTAGTGATATTCATATAGAGCCCTATGCTGAGGAAGTCAGAGTACGTATGCGTATAGATGGAGATTTGAAAGAAACAATGCAATTAAATAAAAACATGTTATCTGCTATAGTCACTAGGGTTAAAATAATGGGTGGTATGAATATAGCTGAAAAGAGGATTCCACAAGATGGAAGAGTAGAGACCACAATAAATGGTAGAGAAATAGATATGAGAATTTCAACTTTACCTACTATATATGGCGAAAAAACAGTAATGAGATTACTTGATAAGGGGAACTTTGCTTTTAATAAAAAATCATTAGGTTTTAGTCAAAGAGATTTGCAAGTATTTGATAAAATAATGTCACAACCCTATGGTGTAATTTTAGTAACTGGTCCTACAGGAAGTGGTAAAACTACAACACTATACACTGTTTTAACAGAGTTAAATACCATTGAGCGAAACATTATAACAGTAGAAGATCCAGTAGAATATAAATTGCATGGAATAAATCAAGTACAAGTAAATACAAAGGCTGGGCTTACTTTTGCTGCTGGTCTTAGATCTATACTGAGACAAGACCCTGATGTAGTAATGGTTGGAGAAATAAGAGATGGTGAAACAGCAGAAATTGCTGTTAGAGCATCTATTACAGGTCACTTAGTATTATCTACACTGCACACTAATGACAGTCCTTCAACTATAGCTAGACTTATAGATATGGGAATAGAACCCTATCTAGTATCATCATCAGTCATAGGGATAATATCTCAAAGGCTTGTTAAAAAATTATGTCCTCAATGTAAATATCCTTATGAAGCATCAGTATCAGAAAAAAAATTATTGGGAGTAGATGTAAATGAAGATGTATTTTTATGTAGACCAGTTGGGTGTAGTAACTGTGTAGGAGGATATAAAGGGAGAACAGCAATACATGAAGTCTTACCAATGGACGAAGATATTAGACAATTAATTGATTTAGGGGCAACAACTGATGAAATAAGGAAAAAGGCTATAGAAAATGGAATGACAACATTACTTGGTTCTGCATCAAGGTTGGCATTAAATGGTACTACTTCTTTTGAAGAAGTTCTTAGGGTAGGATTTACATTAGAATAGGGGGAGTTTAATGAACATAAATGATTTAGCTAGATTTGGCTTTGAAAATAATGCATCAGATATTCATATTACTGTAGGTGCACCACCAACTTTTCGTATTCATGGCAAATTAATATCAACAGATGATTCAAGGTTTACAAGCGAGGATACTGAAAACTTGGTATGTCAAACTGTAGAAGAATCGCTTATTCCAGTATTAAAAGAATATGGAGAAGTAGATACATCCTATTCTAGTCCAGGTTTAGGTAGATTTCGTGTCAATGCATATAGACAAAGAGGTAGCTATGGTATGGCCATGAGGATTATTCCAATGGAAATACCTAAAATGAGTGAACTTGGATTACCGTATATAACTAGAGATTTAGCAATGTTGCCTAGAGGCTTGATACTTGTAACAGGCCCAACTGGAAGTGGAAAGTCAACTACTTTAGCATCCATGATAGATTTGATAAATGAAGAGAAAAGTTGCCATATAATAACATTAGAAGATCCTATTGAGTACTTACATAGACATAAAAAAGCATTGGTTAATCAAAGAGAAATGGGCCTAGATTCAAAAAATTTTGCAAATAGCCTTAGAGCTGCACTTAGACAGGATCCAGATGTAATTCTAGTAGGAGAAATGAGGGATTTGGAGACAATCTCTACGGCCCTTACTGCAGCAGAGACAGGTCACTTGGTATTATCTACATTGCATACTATAGGCTCTGCAAAGACCATAGATAGGATTATAGACGTATTTCCACCACATCAACAACAACAGGTAAGAGTACAGCTAGCTTCTGTTATTCAAGCGGTAATTTCACAACAACTTTTACCTAAAGTAGATGGTAGTGGTAGATGTGCAGCTTTTGAAGTTATGGTAGCCACACCTGCCATAAGGAATCTAATAAGAGAAGATAAGGTCCATCAGATACAAACTGCAATTCAAACAGGAGCAAAATATCAAATGCAAACTATGGATTCCAGTTTGCTTGAATTATATAGAAAGGGTTATATATCCAGTGACACAGCTTTATCACAGGCAGTTAATCACGAGGAAATGAAGAGAAATCTATATTAAGGAGGTCTGCGAATGATATATAATTATAGAGCTGTATCTCAAGACGGTCAAGTAATAGAAGGAACTTTCGAGGCAGATTCTGAATCAGAAGTAATAACTATGCT
>CAZMBD010000083.1:278-10051 GCA_964564325.1 uncultured Clostridiaceae bacterium | reverse complement strand
CCTTCTAAAAAAGCTTCTGTTTCCTTTAACATTTCAGTTAACAAATTATATCCCTCCCTATAATACCTCTTATTTCTTCTAAGTTTTTAATATTTTTATCTTCCATAAATCTTTCTATGCCACTGATTATATCTAATGAAATATCTGGTTTAATAAAATTGGCAGACCCTATCTGTATAGCATAAGCTCCAGCCATTATAAATTCTATTGCATCTTTATAGTTTGCTATTCCTCCTATACCTATGATTGGAATATCCACTGCCCTTGATACTTCATATACCATCCTCAATGCAATAGGTTTAATACAAGGCCCAGATAATCCTGCCGTTATATTATTAAACATAGCTTTTCTAGAAAATATATCTATGGCCATTCCATTAAAAGTATTTACAAGAGAAAGTCCATCTGCCCCTGCCTTTGTACAGGCTTCAGCCATTTCTACTATATTTTCTGCATTAGGAGATAATTTTACTATCAAAGGTTTTTTACATATACTTTTGACTTCCCTTACTACTTTATAGGCTATTTCAGATTTTATTCCAAAAGCCATGCCACCTTCTTTTACATTTGGACAAGATATATTTAATTCTACTATGTCTATATTGGTATTATTTAATTTCATAATAGCCTCTATATATTCTTCAATAGTAGCTCCACCAACATTAGCAAGTATTACAGTGTCTAGTTTTTCCATAAATGGAAGTTCCTCTTGAATGAATTTATCAACACCAGGATTTTGTAATCCTATACTATTTAATAATCCACTAGCTACTTCATAGATTCTTATTCCTTTATTTCCATCTTTTTTATTCAATGTTAAACCTTTGGTACATATGCCACCTAGTTTAGAAATATCAAAGTACTCTTCATACTCTCGTCCAAATCCAAAAGTACCTGAAGCAGCTATTACTGGATTTTTAAATTCTACGCCACATATCTCGACTCTAGTATTAGCCATCAAAAACTACCTCCCTTCCTGAAAATACTGGACCATCCTTACATACTCTTTTCATACCTAAGGTAGTTTCAATACTACATCCTAGACATGCTCCAATACCACATGCCATTCTACTTTCCATAGAAAGAAATACTGGAATTTTGTCTCCTACCATATTTACTACATTCTTCATCATAGGTATAGGGCCACAACTTAGTACCATATCATATTTTTCTGGTACAAATAATTCAGTGACAAATCCTTTGTGTCCTATTGAACCATCTTCTGTAGTTATGTAAATATTGTCTACATATTTTTTGATTTTATCTATATAATATACTTCATCTCTAAATCCACAATAAAAATCTATATTCCCTTGCAACTCTTTTGCCAAATAAATCATTGGAGCTATTCCTATACCACCACTTATAATGGCAATATGGCAAAGGGACGTTTTGTTTGCCACCTTTTCTAAATCAAATCCATTACCTAAGGGTCCCAATAATTCTAATGTATCTCCTGATTTTAGTTTAGAAAAAACATCTGTTCCCTTACCTCTTACTTCATATAGAAAAATTATCATATCATCTTCTATATTAGCTATACTAATAGGTCTAGGTAAAAATGGATCTAGTTCCCAAGATTTTAACATATAGAATTGGCCAGGAAACCCTAAATAATTAAATCCTTCGTCAGCAAAGCTCATTCTGTCCGTCTCAGGATGACATTTGTTTTTGTCATTGTGAGTAAATGTCACTTTCATTTCATATATATTTGTTGCTATCTCGGTATTAGAACAAATAATGGCCTGTCTATACCCTGGTTTCATTTTCTATATCCTCCTTCATAGAAAGTACTGCTTGTCTTGCATAGTAATCAAATCTATCTTTGCCATCTTCTTTATCTTTATAAGCAGTGATAATTCCCCTAGATGAATTGACTATTCCACCATTT
Organism: uncultured Clostridiaceae bacterium; assembly: GCA_964564325.1. GTDB lineage: Bacteria > Bacillota > Clostridia > Tissierellales > Tepidimicrobiaceae > JAAZMA01. The sequence continues at coordinate 8,160 of CAZMBD010000083.1, read as the reverse complement.
CCGTCATTTAAATAAAGAGCTACATCTTTGCCACGTCCCCCTTGATGACCATATCCAGGAATTAAGAAAAACATATTTTTATATCTTTCTCTAATTTCTACTCCTTCATCAATATGAGTTCCCCCTACTACTGCACCAATACTGCTATAACCACTACTTCCAATGTATTTTGAACCAGTTTCTGCTAATTTATCACCTACATGATAATATAGCGGAGACCCTAATTGTGAATTAACATTTAGGTATTGTATGTCTTTTGCTCCTGGATTTGAAGTTCTAAGTAGTACAAATATACCTTTATCTCCCGTTTCAATATATTTTAAATAAGGAATTATGCTATCGAAACCCATATAAGGATTTAAGGTAATAAAATCTGCTTCAAATTCTCCTTCTAAATGAGCTTTGGCATACATTTCTGCTGTAGAGGATATATCTCCTCTTTTTATATCTCCTATGGATAATGAATTTAAGTTTTTTATATATTCTAAAGTTTTCCTATAGGCAATTAAACCTTTTATACCATAGGCTTCATAGTATGCAATTTGTATTTTATATATAGGAACCAAATCTATTGTATTATCTATTATTTTTTTATTAAATTGAAATAATATTTCATCTATATCCTGATACTTTTCTTTTATATTATCTGGTGCATATTCTAAACGAGTATCTAATCCTACACATACATTTCCCTTTTTATTCACTTCATCATATAATCTATCAATTATCAATTTCTATCCCCCCATTATATTTGATTTCTCCTTTTCTTATAGTAGCAACTATATCTCCAAAAAACTCCATGCCTTCAAAGGGAGTGTTTTTTCCTTTTGATACAAAGTTCTTTCCTTCTACAATAATTTTCTTGTCTAAATCTACTAGTACTATATCGCCATCATATCCAACTTCAATTTTCCCTTTATTAATACCTGCAAATCGTCCTGGATTAGCTGACATAAGTTCTGATAATTTATTTAATGACACTTTACCAGATTTAACTAAAGTTGTATAGCATATAGGAAAAGCTGTTTCTATTCCTGATATGCCAGGAGATCCCTTTTCTTTATCTTCTTTAGAATGAGGGGCATGGTCAGTAGAAATCATATCTACTGTACCATTCTTTATCCCTTCTATTATTGCTATTACATCTTCTTTATCTCTAATAGGTGGATTTACTCTATAATTATTATCATATAAAGCTATATGATGTGGAGTTACTTCACAAGTAATATTTGGATTATCTATTTTAGCTTCTCTTATTTTATCAATGCATTCTTTAGTACTAACATGAGCCAAATGTAATTTAGCTCCTATTATATTGGATAAATAAATATCCCTAAAAGTCATTATATTTTCAGACAATCTAGTATCTATATTTACTATTTCTACATCTTCTTCATGGGCTATTATTGTTAAGTCTTTTTCTTTTGCCTTTAGCATAGCATTATACATAGTAAAATTAGATTGAATACCTTTGCCGTCATCCGATATAAATTTAACTCTATTATCTAAATCATCTAAATGATCTAAGGTTTTCCCATCAAAATCCTTAGTTATAGAAACTACCTGATGTATATCCACTAAGTCTAATTGGCTAGCTCTATCTAGTACATAATTTACTACATCCATATTACTAGCTATAGGATTAGTATTTCCCATTAGATTTACAAATGTATATCCGCCTTTTAAAGCAGCCAAACTTCCAGTATATATATCTTCCTTATAGGTATATCCTGGCTCTCTAAAATGAACATGTATATCTATAAAGGCAGGCATTGCAACCAATCCATCACCCTTAATAGTTTTACAATCATGTTCTAATTTCTTTCCATATTCAGCTATCTTTCCGTCCTTAATATATATATCCCCCTGAAAATCTCTAGTATCATCTACTACCCTACAGTTTTTAATTAAAATTTCCACTTTACCCCTCCCAAGAACATATTTGGTCACAGTATTCACATTTATAGATACCCTCTTTTTCATCTATCAGAACAAATCTATGAACTATATTTCTCTCTGTTGATGTTACACATCTAGGGTTTTTACATTCTATAATACCTTCTACCTTTTCTGGCAAAGATAAGTTAATCTTTTCTACTATTTTTTCATTTTCTATAATATTTACAGTAATATTTGGATCTATAAAACCTAACATGGTTAAATCTACATCTATTTTATTTTCTATTTTAATTAAATCCTTTCTACCATGTTTCTTACTAGGTGCATTCATTATTAATGCTACTGTATAATCAGCTTTATCTAATCCTAAATATTTAAATATACTAAAACCATAACCTACTTTTATATGGTCTATTACTATTCCTCTCGAAATACTATCTATATTTAACATTTATCTCACCCCCAAAAGTTTTGAAATTAGTGCCATTCTAACATACATACCATTTTTTACCTGATCAAAATAACAAGCCCTTGGATCTTTATCAACTTCATAGCTAATTTCATTTACTCTTGGTAGTGGGTGAAGGATTGATAGATCTTTTTTAGCTAAGCTTAGTTTTTCCTTATCTAAAATATAACTATCTTTTAATCTAATATAGTCTGCTTCATTGAAAAATCTTTCTTTTTGTACTCTTGTCATATATAGTATATCTAATTTATCTATTGTATCCTCTAATCTTTCTACTTCTTTATAGTCTATACCATTTTTATTTAATATTTCAGTTTTTATATAATCGGGAACTTGTAATTCATTTGGAGATATTAATATAAATTTAATATCCTTATATCTTGACAAGGCTTTAATCAATGAATGAACTGTACGACCAAATTTAAGATCTCCACATACTCCAATAGTTAAATTTTCTATACTACCCTTAGTTCTTCTAATGGTGAGTAGATCTGTTAAGGTTTGAGTAGGATGCTGGTGTCCACCATCTCCTGCATTAATAAGAGGAACTGGTGAATAAAGAGAAGCGTATTTTGGAGCTCCTTCTTTTGGATGCCTCATAGCTATAATATCTACATAAGAGCCTACAGTACGAATTGTATCTGGAATACTTTCACCTTTCATTACTGAACTAGAACCAGGTTCGGAAAAACCTACTACTTCTCCACCTAATCTAAGCATTGCTGATTCAAAGCTAAATCTAGTTCTTGTACTTGGCTCATAAAATAGTGTAGCTAATATTTTCCCATTACAAATATTTTTAAAACTTTCTTGGTCTTCCATTATTTCTTCAGCTAACATAAATATATCCTCTAATTCTTCTAAAGAAAAATCTTGAGGATCTATTAAATGTCTCCCTTTTAACATAATTTTACCTCCTTTTAGTATAACTCTTAAATAGAGGACTGTACAAAAAAAAGCCCTCCTTAAAGGAAGGCATAACTATCCCAATGTCACGCTTTCCTTTCTGAACTCTCTGGTTCAGTTTAAAGGTATCTAATATTCATATCTAAAATATCATAGAATAATTATGCTGTCAATTATTTTTTAATAAAAAGGTGGCATAAGCCACCTTTATTTCATTCCTCCACCAGTTAATCCTGATTTAACCTCTTGTATACTATGGGAATCTGCTGGTGGTGCAGGAGTATAGTATCCTTTTTGCTCTGCTATTTGAAATAATTGGTATTGAAATTGTTCTGCCTCATTCCTCAATTGAACAAATGTGGATCTTAATTGTTGATTAGCACATTCAGTAATAGCTTTTGTATAGTTATTTATACTAGCTTTAGTACCAGCTAAAATATCAGATACCATATCTTTTTCTTGCATATTCTTCCCTCCTATTTTAAAGAATTTATAAGATTAGTAGCAGTAGTTCCTGCATCCTGTCCTGATTGTTTAAATAATTGTTTTATATTTGGATCCTGACATTGGTTTGAATAAAAATCAAATTTGGTAGCCATAGTTTGATGAGCACCGATAATTTCTCTCAAGGACTGTAACTCCATTTGATTGATATTCCCTAAGTTCACTGTGTTTTTTAATGCCATAAAATATCTCCTTTCTTCTCCTTATTTAAAGCACATTTTTATTTTGGCATTAAAAGAGACTATTTATTCATGGAAAAATATTATTAATATTATTTTCTCCTAAGGAAATAATATTAATATGGGAGGTGGAATTTTGAAGAAAAAAATTGTAGTTGAAAATATATTAACACCATATATAGAATATTTAAAATCCTGTGGTTATGATGTATATACATTAAATAAAAATAATAATTTACAAAATATAGTTTCTGATGAGTATGAAGCTATTATAGTTTCAGGCTTAGATCAATTAAGTATAAATAATACTAAGTTTGAAAAACCAAATGCACCTATAATAGAAGCAGATGGTCTAACTCCTGAAGAAGTCCATAGTATTATTAAAGATAAAAGCAATTTAAAAAGCTAGGTAAATACCTAGCTTTTTAAATTACTTAAAATATCATATTATTCAAGTAAATAATCACAATTATTAAACTTTTAACATTGTTTAAAAAAATGAATTTGATATAATATAATAAGACAAATTTAGACGATAATATTAAATCTACTAATTCATTAGCTTCAAAACAAACAAGGGGGTAATAAAATGGATATTACTTTAATTGGAGTCCCAATTATGTATGGCTCTGACAGAGATGGAGTACAATATGGCCCAGATAAATTAAGAGAAAAGGGAATTATATCTACAATTATTAAAAATAATAAAAATCTTTATGATTTTGGAAATTTATCTATACCATATGTGCCTGTTTCAGATAAATTTGCATCACATAAAAAAATTAAATACTTAGATGCAGTAGTAAATACAAATAATAATTTATCTCATTTAGTATACAGCTCTCTGATGTCTAATTCTTTCCCATTTGTAATTGGCGGAGACCATTCTCTAGGATTAGGAAGTATAGCTGGAGCAAGTAAATTTTTTAATAACTTAGCAGTAATATGGATAGATGCTCATGGTGATATTAATACTTATAAAACATCTCCATCTGGAAACTCTCATGGGATGCCATTGTCTGCAGCTATGGGTGTAGGTGAAGATTCTATGGTGAATGTGTATTATGATGGAGCTAAAATTAAACCAGAAAATGTTTATATAATAGGTGCTAGAGACTTAGATGAAGGTGAAATAAAACTAGCAAAGGAATTAAATCTTAATCTTTATACTATGGACAAAGTAAAAGAAATAGGAATTAAAAATCTAATAGAAGAAGTTTCAAATAAAATTAACTCTTCTAATGTGGATGGAGTACATTTAAGTTATGATATAGATGTATTAGATAAATCCATAGTACCAGGAACTGGTACACCTGTAGAAAATGGATTTACCTTAGAAGAAGGCAAACAAGTACTTGAAGGATTTTTAAGGACCAGCTTAGTAAAATCTATGGATTTAGTAGAACTAAATACTTATCTTGATGAAAATGATACTACAGCAAATGTCTGTATCCAGCTAGTAGATTGGATTTTCAAAGTAATTAAATAATAATTATAAGAGGAGACCTTTGGTCTCCCTTACTATTCCAGTATATATCCTCTATCTACTGCATCGTCTACTAAGTTTTTTGCAAATTCCCATAGTTCATCAGAAGATTTTTGTAATGGAGAAATTCTTTTATGTACTTCAGCCTTGGTTATGCCATATTTTACCCAAGTTCCTCCACCTGAAAAATAATTGCTGAAAATTGGTTCTAATCTATCCATAGATGCGGCAAACAACGCTTCTTTGGTTTCCATTTCCTCAAATTCTTCCCATAATTCTCGCATTTCCATGCCCTTATCTTCTGAAAGTATTCCAAAGATCTTATCGGCAGCTTTTAGCTCTCGCTCCTTTTTATCTGAATTTCCTTTTACATCATAGCAAAAAGTATCTCCCGCATATATTTCAACTAAATCATGTACTAATAACATTTTTATAACTTTACATACATCTATATCTTCATTGGCATATTCAGATAATACCATTGCCATTACAGAAATATGCCAAGAGTGTTCGGCATCATTCTCCCTTCTAGATTTATCAATTAATGTAGTTTGCCTAAATATGGTTTTCATTTTATCTAATTCTACTATAAATTCTATATCTTTTAATAATCTTTCATTAGTCATAAAATCATCTCCTCTAATATATTATGTATGGTATTACCATAATAGTTTAACATATTTTTATGAATTAAGTAAATAATAAATATAGGAGGGATTTTTATGGACAAAGAAAACAAAATATCTACTCCTCGTTCTATTGTATATACAAATATAGGTTATCAAATGTATAGGGAACCAAAATCCCTATCTACATCTTCAGATGTTTTTTATAATGTGGAAAGTAGAATCCCTATAAGCAATGTAGCTATTCCAACACTAGATGCAATTGTCACTGCAAAAGAATGGGTAGATGATGTAAATAAAATGTAAAAATGTAAAAATACAAAAAACCTTAAGCCTAGACTTAAGGTTTTTTGTATTTTATATTATAGCCCTCTTATTTTATTTAATATCATTCTTTGTTCCACTGTAGCTACTAGTCTTCTAGTATATGCTACTGTATCTGGATTTACACTTATACTATCTATACCTTCTTGTACTAAGAACTCTGCAAACTCAGGATATTGGGATGGTCCTTGACCACAAATAGAAATAGTTTTTCCATGTTTATGAGCAGCTTTTATTAATATAGATATTGCTCTTTTTACTGCTTCATTTCTTTCATCAAAATATCCCATATTATTTAATATTCCAGAATCTCTATCTGCTCCCATTATCAATTGTGTAAGATCATTACTTCCTATACTAAATCCGTCTACTAATTGAGCAAATTCTTCTGCTTGGAATATTACAGCTGGTACTTCAGCCATTATCCATATTTTGAAGTCTTTACTTTGAACAAGTCCTTCTTCTTTCATTATTTCTTTTACTTGAATAAGCTCTTCTGGTGTTCTAACAAATGGTAACATTACTGTTACATTGTTTAGTCCGTACTCTTCTCTTACTTTAAGTATTGCTTTACATTCAAGTCTGAATCCTTCTTCATATTCCTTAGAGATATATCTAGCTACACCTCTCCAACCTATCATCGGGTTTTGTTCTATTGGTTCAACTTCTTCTCCACCAACTAAACCTCTAAACTCATTAGTTCTAAAGTCTGACATTCTTACAACTAATTGTTTTGGATATATTTCTCTCGCAACGTGACTTACTGCCTCACTTAATTTTTCAACTAATATATCCCCTTGGCCTGTTTTTACTAAATACATAGGATGAATTCCAATAGCATTAGTAAATACAAGTTCTGTTCTCATAAGACCAATTCCATCCATTGGTAAGTTTTTATACTTTCCAATAAGTGATGGCTCACCTAGATTCATATAAATTTTTGTAGCTGTAACTGGTGCTAACTTATGAGCTAGATCTTCAGATAAATATGTTCCCTGTTTTATATTTTCTTTTTCTTCTTTATCTTCTTTACTTTCTTCTAAGATACCCTCATATACAACACCTCTTGTAGCATCTACAGTTATTTCCATTCCTGTACTAAGTACTCCTGCTGCGCCACTTGCTCCAACTATACAAGGTATTTGCAACTCTCTTGATACTATGGCTGCATGACATGTTCTTCCGCCTTCTTCCGTAACTACAGCTGATGCTTTTCTCATAGCTGGTACCATATCTGGATTAGTCATTACTGTAACAAGAATATCTCCTTCTTCTATTCTATCTATTTCTGTTATATCTTTTATATTTTTAACTTTTCCTCTACCTATACCTGGTGATGCTGGAAGTCCTTTGGTTAATACTACTAATGGTTTTTTTCCTTCATCTTTTTTAGCTTCTATTGTAGTTATAGGTCTTGATTGTAATATATAAAGTTTTTTAGTATGTCTGTCAAAACCCCATTCTATATCTTGATAACTACCATACAACT
>CAZMBD010000083.1:0-268 GCA_964564325.1 uncultured Clostridiaceae bacterium | reverse complement strand
ATTTTTAAGCTATAATCTATAAGTGTTTTCAATTCTTCTTCTGATAAACATTCTTTATTAATATATTCTTCGCCTAATTGGTCCATTACTTTTACTTCTAATGTTCCTTGTCCTGATTTATCTTTAATAACCATATTATTTTTACTTGAAATATATATATCTTTAACTTGTCTATTCTTTTTATCTATTACATATTCATCTGGAGTTACTATACCTGAAACTACTGCTTCTCCAAGTCCCCATGATGCATTTATCATCATCTCATCTG